>JASFWK010000042.1:0-15437 GCA_050049355.1 Anaerolineae bacterium
TGTTCCACTCAACGAAGACCGCCTCCTCGGCCATCCGGCTCAGTGCCTCGAGCCCCACTTGGCCGGTCCCCGCGAACAGATCCAGAAAGCGACAGCCTGCGATGTACGGTGCCAGGATATCAAAGAGGGCAGTCTTGGCTCGGTCGGTGATGGGGCGTATGTCCTCGCCGGGCACCGATTTCAGTTTTCGTCCCTTTGCCTTACCTCTGATCACCCTCATTGTGCTGACAACTATACCTCGCTCTCCCTTCGTTGACAAATGCTTCGCTTGAATTATACTCAAGCCAGACCCTATCCGAAGAGCGCAGTCCGGCCCATCTTCAGGCTCGAGCGGATCTTCGGATCGGTTCCTGGAGAGGAAGGGCAATGGCGACGAGGATGATGGCGCAGTCGCCCCCCACCATCGAGGATATCTTGGCCCGATTGACGGACGAGGGGGAGCGGAACTTGGTCCGGTGCGCGTATGAGCTGGCCGCATCCGCCCACAAGAGGCAGCACCGACTTTCTGGTGAGCCCTACGTGCAGCACTCGCTGACCGTGGCGTGGCTGCTGACGGACCTGGGAATGGAGGCCGAGACGATCGCGGCGGGCCTCCTCCACGACGTGGTGGAGGACTGCGATGTCTCCGTGGAGGAACTGGAGGAGTCCTTCAGCTCGTCCGTGGCACGGATGGTGGATGGGGTGACCAAACTCCAGGAGATCAAGCGGTTAGGGCGGATGGGGGCTGAGGACCGTGATGAGCGTGAGTTGGAGAGCCTTCGCAAGTCCTTCCTGGCCATGGCTCGGGATGCGGAGGTGATGCTCATCAAACTGGCCGACCGCTTGCACAACATGCGCACTCTGGGGCCTCTCTCTCCTGATCGACAGCGACGGCTCTCGCGCGAGACTATGGAAATCTATGCCCCCCTCGCCAACCGGCTGGGCATCTGGCGTTGGAAGAGTGAACTGGAGGATCTGGCCTTTCGGTGTCTGGAACCGGAGACCTATCAGGAGATCGCTAATCAGCTGGAGGCCAGGCGAGCGAGACAGGAAGCTGAGATCGAGCGCCACATCGCTCTTCTCCAACACCAGCTTCGGCTGGAGGGTCTCAGGGCAGAGATCAGCGGTCGCTCCAAGCACATCTGCAGCATCTACCGGAAGATGCAGCGCAAGCAACTCCCCCTGGAACGGATCTACGACGTCCGGGCTGTCCGCGCCATCGTGGACTCCGTCCCTGACTGTTACCACACCCTGGGAGTCATTCATCGCATGTGGACCCCTATCCCTGGCGAATTCGATGACTACGTCGCCTCGCCCAAGCAGAATATGTACCAATCGCTCCATACGGCGGTGGTGGGGATGGATGGGAAGACCCTGGAGGTGCAGATCCGCACCCATCACATGCACCGCATCGCCGATTACGGGATCGCCGCTCACTGGCGGTACAAGGAGGGGACCCGTAGGGATCGTCAGTTCGAGGAGAAGATCGCTGCTCTGCGATCCCAGATCGAGAGCCGCAGCGAGGCGCGGGATGCAGGGGAGTTTGTGGAAGCGGTCCGGACCGACCTATTCGAGGATCGGGTCTATGTCTTCACACCCAAAGGGAAGGTCATAGATCTATCTACTGGGGCGACTCCAATTGACTTCGCCTACTACGTCCACACTGAGATCGGTCACCGCTGCCGGGGGGCAAAGGTAAACGGTCGGTGGGTTCCACTCGACTACGTTCTCAGGACCGGCGACCAGGTGGAGATCATCACAGCCAAGCGGGCTGCCCCCAGTCGGGATTGGCTCAACCCGGCCTTGGGGTACGTGAAAACCGCCCGTGCTCGTTCCAAGATTCGGCGGTGGTTCCGGCGTCAGGATCGAGAACAGAACATCTCCTTAGGGCGGACGATCCTGGAGCGGGAACTGAAGCAGTTGGGGTTGGGCGAGATGTCCCACGAGGAGGTTGCGATCCTCTTTGACTATGACGAGGTTGAGGACTTCCTGGCGCGAATCGGTTTCGGGGATATCAACAGCCAACAGATCGCTGCCCGGGTGGTCGAGGCGAAGCGCAGGGAAGAGAAGAGAGAGACTGAGCTAGACGTGCCTCCGGTGGCTCCCATCCCCGACGAGGCTGTCTCCGATGTCCAGGTGTTGGGAACTGGAGGAGTTCTGACCCGCCTGGCCCGCTGCTGCAATCCCATCCCAGGCGAGCCCATCGTTGGCTACGTCACGCGGGGACGCGGTGTAACCATTCATCGGCGGGATTGCCCCAATGTGCTCAACGTCCGGGATGGCGAGCGGTTGATTGAGGTCAGTTGGGGCACCCAGGCTCGGACCTTCCCTGTGCTCATCTCTGTTCTGGCGTACGATCGGACGGGTCTCTTGCACGACATCAGCGGCGTGCTCTCCAGGGAGGGGATCGGCATCACCGGCATCACGTTGAACACAAAGCAGAACGTCGTGACTCTGTACATCACTCTGGAAGTGACGGACATTGGTCAGTTGGGGCGGGTTTTAGCTGGCATCGCCAAGGTGCCTAACGTAGTTGAGGCCAAACGTCAGACCCGATGAACGGGCCAAATGACAAACCGACGAATCCAGCCGCTTGTCATTCGCCGCGTGTCAAGCGCTTGAGCTGCCGGTACTTGACCGCTTCGTAGTAGGCCATCAGCAAGCTCAGCCTGAGTCCGTGGAAGCCGTCGCGAATTCCCCGTAGCGTAACGAACCGCCACCAGAAGTGACGCACTGCCTGGGAGTAGGGGGTGTAGAAACAGGGCCGGATTCCCCGTTCCAGCAGGATCTTGGCATCAATGGCGATGTACTTCTCCTGCCGGGCGATGAAGTCGGCCAGGTCGTCGTAGTTGTAGTGGATGAGGGGGTTGTTGAGATGTCCCGTTGGCCCGTCCGCCACGATGATCTCGTGGACGGGCCGTTCCCAGCGGACGCGACCACGCAGGAGCAAGCGCGGCTGATAGTCCGGGTACCATCCGGCCCCCATGGTGAGGCGGCCGAAGATGTAGTTGTGGCGCGGCACGGCCCAGGCCACTTCCTCGTGACTGCCAGTTGTCACCGACTGCACCTCCATCGCTAGCTCCGGCGTGGCCCGCTCGTCGGCGTCCACGAAGAAGATCCAGTCCGCCTCCACTCGATCCATCGCTGCGTTGTGAAACTGGGCGTAGTCCTCAAAGGTGTGCTGAATCACATCTGCTCCGCTGCCTGCGGCCAACTCTGCCGTCCGATCGGTGGTGCGGGAGTCGAGAAAGACGACTTTGTGGTCTGTCCAGGCCAGGCTCTTTAGGCAATCCAAGATGTTGTCTTCCTCGTCCCGGGCGCAGACGATGGCTGCTACACTCATCGCGTCTCCTCCCAGGTCTCGATGACTCGCTGGCAGGCGATGACCATCCGGGGGGAGGCCCTTCGCATGCGCCGTTGCATCCCAGCGCGGACCATCACCCGCGCCAGCCACCGCCTGATCGGTCCGTGGTGGCGCGCGTAGAGACGGGCCCGGCTGGTCCAGAGGTTGATGAAGGAGCGGATGGCTACCTGGCCTGTGGACCGACCGGCGTGGTGGATCACCCGAGCGGTTGGCACACAAAGAGCGCCCCAGCCAACCTGCTGCATCCGCCAACACCAATCAATCTCTTCGCAGTACATGTGGTACCCCTCGTCCATCAGCCCTACCTGCTCGATAGCTTCGGTTCGCACCATCATTGCAGCTCCAAGGGGATGATCCACAGGGAATGGAGTGTTCCCTTCGTAGAGGCGGCGGGGGTAGCGACCGTTGAGGGGGGTATCGTACAGGCGGGAAGGGAGCGGGAAGAGCTCGAACGCCAGTTGGGCCAGGCCTGGGAAGCGGAAGGCGGAGTGCTGGAGGGAGCCATCAGGATAGAGAAGTTTGGCCCCGGCCACCCCACGTCGGGGATTGGCCTTGAGGGCCGAGAGAAGCTCCGCCGCAGCTGCTGGAAGGATCTCCGTATCGGGGTTCAGAAGCCACACGAAGGGCGAACTCCGACCGGCGGACCGCAAATTGCGAAGGGCAAGGTTATTGCCGGCGGCAAAGCCCAGGTTCTCCTCGCTGGCGATCACGTGCACAGCGGGGAACACCTCCGCTACCATCTCCGGTGAGCCGTCGGTTGAGGCATTGTCCACCACCCAAACTTCGGCGTCAAGCCCCGATCGGTTTAGATCCTCAGATAAGGAATTCAGGCAGCCAGCGAGCAACTCCCGAACGTTCCAACTGACAATCGCTACGGCTAAGTCTGGCATTGTCGCTCACGGGGATGCGAAATCACGCCACGAAGAACACGAAGGGCAGGGTTTCCATCGCCCCTCGTGTTCTCCAGGCAGGTTCCTGAGCCGTTTGTGTTATACGAAGCGCTGCCGGATCTCCGCGCTCACGTAGTCCAGGATCGCAACGGTGACGGCGATGAACCAGACGGCGATGCCCGCTGCCCGATAGTCCAGCAGGCGGATATACTGGATCAGCAGGAAGCCGATGCCGCCGCCGCCGACGAGCCCGATGACCGTGGACATACGGACGTTGATATCCCAGCGGTAGATAGAGAAGGAGACGAAGGGAGGGATCATCTGCGGGACCACGGCGTACATAATGGTCTGCAGCCGCGTCGCACCTGTGGCCTGGACGGCCTCGATGGGACCGGGGTCGATGTTCTCAATGGCCTCTGAGTAGAGCTTTCCTAACGCGGCAATGGAGTGAACGGTAAGGGCGATGATGCCGGCGAAGGGACCGAGCCCCACCCAGACCACGGCGATCAGCGCCCAGATCAACGGCTCGATGGAGCGGACGATGTTCAGAATCGTGCGGGTGACGTAGTAGACAGTCATTGAGGCCCACGAGCCGGACATCAGGTTTCGTGCAGCCAAGAAGCTAGCGGGGATGGAGAAGAGAATGCCGAAGATCGTTGCCATCATTCCTAAGAAGATGGTCTCTACCATCCGCGCGATAGTCAGCCGCAGGGGCTCGCTGGGGCGTACGGCGGCTATCCCCGCCTCCTGCCTCGCCTCCACGTGGTGGATCTGTCGCCCTCGGGCGCTCGCGGGGATCAGGCGGTACGGCATACGAATGTCGATTTGGAACGATCCCTCGCCATCGGTCGCGAAAGAGATGTATTCGTCCTCCTTGCGCACCCGAAACTCATTGCCGATAGGGTCTATCCACCAGATCTCTGTCTCCGTGTTCGGGGCGAAACCTCGCCCTGTGAGCGAGAGGGTGGTTCCCGGCACGGTCTGAAAGTTCTCGTCCTGAGTTGTGAGGTCCCCGCACGTCGGTTCGGCCTTGACGTAGGGTCGCCCGGGCACCTCTTCCGGTGGTGGGGGTGGGGCCTGGTCATCGCATGGGGAGAGAATCTCAGCTCCAGCGCTCGTCTCTTCGGTCACCCTATCTATGGCTGCCTCCCAGGGCCAGAGCACCCGGGAGAGGGGCGGCCAAGCATCTGTCAGCTCCGTCGCTGCTTTCTGCAGGTTTATCTCGCTGATCTGCCAGCCCAGCGTGAAGAAGAGCACAATGACAAGAGCAAAGAGCCCAATCCCGCCACGACGCTCGGTCTGGGCTTGCCGATAGGCGTCCCATGCCGCCCATAGCCACAGCACCAGTATACCGACCACCATTGCTCCTACGAAGATGGGCCGGCGATCGAAGGCTTTGCGGAATATGGCCATCGCCTCGACCTCGCGCCGGCCCAAGTCTTGCACGCGCCACGCCACGAGCCCGAAGATGCTGACCAGCGAGCCCAGCAGAAGCAGTCCCCGTTGAACCTGACGAGCCAAGATCTGACCCAGACCAGGGACGATCAGCGAGGCTAGAGCAGCCACGGGTGCGGGCACCAGGCTAGGCCGAATCTCTTCCTGTCTGGTTCGCGTGGCCATGCTATGCTCCTCCTTCGTGCGGCCCTACGCTCACCCGGACCGCCTCCGCGCCGTAGATCTCCTTGAACTCCTCGTCGGTCATACCCCGGATCTCCTCGCGGGTGCCTCGGTAGACGATCTGTCCTCCGCGGAGCCCGATGACTCGCATAGCGTACCGTTGCACCAGATCCAAGTAGTGCAGGCTGCACAGGATACTGATTCCCTCCTCCTGGTTCAGTTGCTCTATATACCCCAAGATCGAGTGGGCCAACACAGGGTCCAGGCTGGCCACCGGCTCGTCGGCCAGGATCATTTGGGGCTGCTGCATCAGCGCTCGGGCGATTCCCACCCGCTGCTGCTGCCCGCCGCTCAGTTCGTCTGCTCGCTTATGAGCTTGGTCGGTGATGCCTACACGCTCCAGCGCCTCCATCGCCAGTTGCCTGTCCTTCCGCGGAAACTGATGAAGGAGGCTGGTCCACGGATTCACATATCCGAGCCGTCCGGAGAGGACATTGGTGAGGACCGTTGAGCGCTTGACCAGGTTGAACTGCTGAAAGATCATGCCAATCCGTCGCCGGACCCGGCGTAGTTCATCCGCATTTGCCCTTGTGATGTCGACCCCGTCCCAGATGATCTGCCCTTCCGTCGGTTCGACCAGGCGATTGATGCAGCGGAGTAAGGTGGACTTGCCTGATCCGCTCAGGCCGATAACGATCAAGAACTCGCCGTCTTTCAAGACGAAGCTTACGTCCCGAAGGGCGACGGTCCCGTCGTCATATATCTTGGTCAGGTTCTTGACCTCAAGCATCCTTCCCCCTGTCTGTTTTGCGAAGGGGGGACCAGAACGGTCCCCCCTTGCCGATGTTCATCCTGATGTTGCCAGCCAGCGGCTGACTACTCTTCCATCAGGTCCTCGACGTTGAGGCCGGCGGCCTGGAGAACCTGTCGGAACGGGTCATAGAAGGTGTCATCGTGTTCCTCTAGTCCAGCCCACTGGTAGGCTGTGTCCAGTGCTTCCTGTCCTTCCTCAGTCTCGGCGATGGCCAGCAGCCCCTGCACGATCTGGTCGCGGAGCTCCGCCGGCATAGTGGGGATGAACTGAACGCCGTCGTTGGGAATGTCTTCTGTTTCCTCGATGATGACGACTTGCTCCATCACATCGGGGTGATCCTCCTCGATCCTCCCCCGGGCGTCTACGTAGGTCGCGCCACCATCGCAGGTCCCGTCGTAGACGGCGGCGACAACTGCGTCATGGCTGCCGGCGTCCACGATCTCCGCCAGATCCTCCTCAGGTGTAATCCCTGCAGCCCGCATGGTCAGCATAGGGATGATCCAGCCGCTGGTGGAGAGGGGATCGGGTCGGCAGAAGGTCTTGCCTTCGAGATCCGCGATACTCTCGATCCCGCTGTCGGCGCGGACGATGATTTGGCCGTTGTAGGTAGGACTGCCGAAACGGACAGAGACCAGCGCAGCCTCAGCGCAGCCGCGGTCGGCGGCCAGGACGTAAGCGAAGGTTGCCAGGGAGCCCATGTGCGCCTCGGCCGGCTCACTGCACATCGCCTCGATGGCGCCAGCGTACTCGGTGGAGATGAAGGGGTCGATGTACAGGCCCGTCTCTTCGAGCAGCAGGTCAGCCACCGACTCGGCGCCAGCCGTCACGCGCTCAGTCTCGCCGGAGGGGACGAAGGCCCATTTGATTGGGTTCTCCTCTGTGCCCAGTTCAGGCTCCTGGAGCCCGCACGCGGCCAGCCCCATGGCCAAGACCACTAGCACAGACAGAAGCGCCAGAGACAACCGCTTGTTACTCATCAGTTCTCCTCCTTAGTAGAACACGGGTAACTGTTGACTGTCTGATCCTACCTCTTCTCATTCCCGATAGATCCCCCCTTTCATCAAGAGTTCAGCTAGCTCGCGTGAATGATACCTCATTTGGCGGGGGATGGCAAGCAGAACCCAACGCCCGATCCCGCATTGCTCCCCTTGCGGCTAGCTCTCGTGGGAGTGTGGTTTGTAGAAGAGAAGGGGAGATTGGCGAGCAAGACACGCTATTGAGCCTCTGTCTGACTGACGATGACTCGCCGTGTTGCCATGTAGAAGTCTTCGATGGCCGCGAATCGGTCGGAGGGACGCATCAGGGGCCCCACTTGCACTCCCTGTACCTTTCGATCCACTCCATAGGTGTACACTGGATGGTAGAGCAGAATGGCCGGAACTTCCTGGGCGAACAACTCCTGGAATTCTGAGTAGAGTTCCTCTCGCTGGTCACGGCTCACGATCGTTCGCGCCGTTTCAATGACCTCGCTGATCCGCCGGTGGTCCAACCCCGCGTAGTTCTGACCCACAGTGATTTGGGTCTGATGCCACAGCGGGTACGGATCGGGGTCTCCGGGCAGGGCCAACTCCACGAGCGCGGCCTGGTAGTCCCGCCTTTCAAGCGCCTCGCGCAGGTCCAGGGTTGACGTGGTTGCCACGGTCGCGCGCACGCCCAACTCCTCCCACTGACGGGCTACCTCCTCCGCTACGGCTGTCTGGATCGGGTCGGTGGAGGCCAACAGGGTGAAGGCCAGGGACTCTCCCTCTCTGTTGCGCGCGAACGCTCCTGGTGGGAGGGTCCAGCCGGATTCATCTAGGAGCGCTCGAGCACGGTCTGGGTCGAAATCATACTTCTGCAGATCATCGTAGTAGGCCCACGTACCGGCCACGATGGGGCTTCGCGCCACAATCGCCTGACCGCTCAACGTCTGCTCGACTATCGCTTCTCGATCCAGCCCGTATAGGAGAGCCTGTCTTACTTCTGCATCCTGGAAGAAGGGCAGCTCCTCCTTCTGGCTCAGATTGAAGAAGATGATGGCGTAGCGGGCGATCTGCGCTGAGTAGAGTTCTAGATTCTCCTCTTCGCGGGCACGTGGGAGGCTCTCCCTACTCACGCGACTCACACCGTCCACCTCTCTGGTCTCATAGGCGTGGAAGACTGCTGGATAGGAAGGGTAGAAGCGAATGCGAACGTGCTCCAGCAGTGGGCCCCCGCCGTAGTAGCGGGGATTGCGCTGGAATAGGATAGAAGAGATCTCTCCCTCTACGACATCGATCTCGGCAAGCTGGAAGGGTCCGGTCCCCACCGGGCTCAGGTTGAAGTCCAGTTCGGGGAGCTCGGCGGCTCGGATTCCCTCCAGTAGATGGGCGGGGAGGAGCCCGATGGTTGTGTAATCCAGGAAGGGAGCGAAAGGCTCAGAGAGGACAAACCGGACGGTGTAGTTGTCCTCCTTCTCCACCCGCACGGTCTGCCAGAGGCTGCCAATGTCGGGCGGGCCGGGATAGTCGGGATCCCGGAGCAAGCCCACTGTGAACAGGACGTCGTCCGCCGTGAAGGGGGAACCATCATGCCAATGCACGTCTGAGCGCAGGTGGAAGACGTAGGTCAACCCGTCGAGGGAGGCCTCCCAACTCTCCGCCAGGTCCGGTGCGATCTCTCCTCGATCATTGAAGCGAGTCAGTCCGCTGAAGACCAATGCGCACAGATCCTCGTCCGCTTCGTTGTAGGCGCTGAGAAGAGGATTGATGTGGCGAGGGGTCCCGGCAACTCCCTCTATGTAGGTTCCGCCAGTCGTCGGAACTTGAGTAGTGGTGTAGGTGAGGGCCAGGTAGGAAAACAGTATCCCTGCCAGGGCCATACCGAGGCCGACGAGCAGGGCTTGCCAACGCACAGTTCTTGACACAGATTGCTCCCAATGTAGGGGCTTTGCAGAGGAATGGGGGATCCCCTCGTCAAAGTCTCCTGAGTCCGATAGCTAGCCAACCGGCCCAGTGGTCTGGACCGTCAATGCGTTGACGAGAGTGATGGCAAAGAATGCCACGGAGAGGACAATCGTCACCGTAAAGAGGGTACGCTCGACTCCTCGGCGGGTGGGTTGGAACGAAGTCTGCGACCCGCCGAATACCCCTCCCATACCACTGCCACGGGTCTGGAGCAGGATGACGCCGACTAGCGCCGCTCCGATGATAATCTGTGCTATGTTCAGATAAGTGGACATCCTTCCTCTTTCTCCCTAGTTTCACTCGGCAGGGATTATATCACGTTCTGGTTCGCCCGACAAGCTTGGAGCGCTGGTCCTCGGTGGAGAGTGTTGGCAGTGAAGCAGAATACGGGCTCTGTGCCCGCTTCGGCCCATAGTCCGCCTTCCCGATGGCGTCTGCGCTACCGCCAGGCTCTGAAACCTGAACCTAGCCGCCGGATCCCGGAGGATAATTATCACCAGCATTTGACAAACTACCGGGCCTGTGCTAGGATGGGTAGAGGTTCAGAGGAGGGAGCGGCATGCAGAAGACTCGCGAGCGGATAGTCCACATTCTGAAGGTGCGCGGGCAGTCTACGGTTGACGAACTGAGCCAGGAGCTAGGATTGACGCCCGTCACCGTCCGGCACCATCTGGAGATCCTGCGCTGCGACGGTCTCGTCGCCCCTCCTCAGCCGCTTCACCGACCAGGGCCCGGGCGCCCTCGGCATCTCTATCACCTGGCCGAGGAGGCCTCCGCTCTCTTTCCTAAGAGCTATGACGTGCTGGCCGGTGAGGTCCTCAGGGAGTTGGAGGAGAACCTTTCGCCCCCTGAGTTCCAGAGGGCTATTGAGCGGGTCGCTCAACGGATTGCTGATCAGGCTGAGATTCCAGGGGATGCCGACTTCTCGGTCCGCCTGGAAGTGACGGTGAAGTTTCTCAGCGAGCGCGGGTACCTGGCCTCTCTTCGGGAAGATGGGAAAGGGCGGCTGCTCCTGCACATCGCCAACTGCCCCTATGAGCGGATCGCGCGCGACCGCGCCGAGCCCTGTGATATGGATGCTCACGCGCTCTCTCTGCTCCTGGGCTGTGAACCCGATAGGGTAGAGCGGATCTCGGCAGGGGATGATCACTGCACGTATGTTCTCTCCGCCGACGAGGGCTGAGGTTCTGAGGCAAGGGAGAAAGTGCTCCCTTGTCCCACCTACGCATCACCTCGCTCGCCTAGTCTCCTCAAGCGATGCGCTGCCTTCTTCAGCGTATCACGTCTCTTAGCGAAATTGAAGCGCACGCGGCCGGTTCGTTGGCCCGGCCTGTGGTAGAAACTGGAGCCGGGTACCACGGCCACGCCGACTTCTCGTGCCAGATACTCGGCGCAGGCTCGATCGTCGTGCCAACCCAACGAGGCGACGTCAGCCATCACGTAGTAGGCGCCTTCTGGCTCGCGATACGGCAGGTCTGCCTGCCTCAGTCCTTCGAGCAGGATCGCCCGGCGGCGGGCATACTCAGCCCGAATCCCTGCGTAATAGCTGGCGGGGAGCGCCAGTGCGGCGATTCCCGCCTGCTGGAAGGGGGACGGGGCACAGATCGTCAGGTAGTCATGGACCTTGCGGATGAGGGCCGTGAGCTCGGGGGCGGCCACCGTCCAACCAATGCGCCACCCGGTCACCGCGTACGTCTTACCGAGCCCAGAGCAGGTCACCGTGCGAGCCTCCATGTCAGGCAAGTTCGCAATGCTCACGTGCTCCCGCCCATCGTACAGGATGTGTTCGTAGATTTCGTCGGTAACCGCGATGGCTCCGAATGCCTGGCACAGCTCGGCGATGAGGGTCAGTTCATCCGCGCTGAAGACGCGACCGGTGGGGTTGTGTGGGGTGTTGATCAGCACCAGCCGCGTGCGAGGGCCGAATGCCTCTGCGAGTTCGTCGGAGTCGAAGGTGTAGTCCGGCTCGCGCAGGGGGACGAAGCGAGGCACGGCTCCGGCCAGGATGCAGGCGGGAACGTAGTTTTCATACCATGGCTCGAA
The DNA here is from genome assembly GCA_050049355.1 of Anaerolineae bacterium. Lineage (GTDB taxonomy): Bacteria > Chloroflexota > Anaerolineae > B4-G1 > DUEL01 > JASFWK01. The sequence continues at coordinate 11,632 of JASFWK010000042.1, forward strand.
GATGATTACCTCATCGCCGGGATCGGTAAGGGCAAGGACGGAGGCGACTACCGCCTCGCTGACGCCACAGGTGATGGTCACCATCGTCTCGGGATCGGCTGAGATCCGGTTGTGGGCCTGGTACTTCTCGGCCACGGCCTGACGGAAGTCGGGAGCTCCCCAGGTAAACGTGTATTGGTTGTGCCCCTCCCTCAGTGCCCTCAACGCTGCTTCCAGCACCTCCATCGGTGGGTCGAAGTCCGGTAGGCCCTGGGAGAGATTGATCGCTCCGGTCTCGTCGCCCAGCCGGGTCATCTCCCGGATGACAGATTCGATGAAGGGGTCGGTGCGGCGGGCGAGAAGAGGTTGAGTCTCTTGCCACTTCACGTGTCCACATAGGCTCGCCGGGCGAGCACGAGCCAGGAAGGCCTGGAAAGCGGGTCGCTCTGCTTCCACCGTCGTGGGCTCACCGTGGCCGGGGTAGAGCGTTGTGTCATCGGGCCAGGTGAAGACGGTCTGCTGGAGGCTGAGGAGGAGAGTTTCCAGTGCCTTGGGGCTGGCGGAGTAGCCAGGGCCACCGGGGAATAGCGCATCGCCGACGACTGCACGTCGGTCGAAGCGGAGGCCCACGCTGCCAGACGTGTGCCCCGGTATGCAGACGACGCGCACCCAATGACGTCCGACCGGCACTCTCATCCCATCCCGCAGATCGAAATCGCCTTTGACACCAGAGGTGGCTGCGTCGGCGGGGTGGATTCCCACCGGTACCCCCAGCTTCGACCGAATGGGTGCCAGGCCACCTATGTGGTCGGGATGGCCGTGGGTGAGAGCAATGCGAGTGACATGAGCCCCTTGGCATAACTCCAGCACCGCCTCTGGATCGCCGCCAGGATCCACCAACAGCGCCCGATCGGTCTGAGGGCAGATCAGCAGATAGCAGTTGGTGTCGTGTTCGCCGACAGGCAGTACTCTGAGCTTCAGCATCTCCACTCCTTTGCTCTCTCTGTGCAGGCCCTCGTGGTGTATCGTTAGAACGACAGGTTTCTACCTCCGTTGGCAGGCCCACTCTTCCGGCAGCAGCGGGCATCCATCGCCAGGATGAGGGCGAGCGCACCTGCTAGGCCCAACGCAGCCCAGAAAGGAGCGCTGCTGCCGAACCATGCCCTAAGCTCGGCACCGACTCGGCTTGCGGGAGAGCCCAGCAGGCCGGTCAGGACGCCGACTAGACCGACGAAGGCCCCTCGCTGGCGGCTCTCGACCGCACCGGTGAGCAGCGCCCTATAGGTGACATAGGCAATTGGGCCGCCGGACATCCCCAGGAGGAAGAAGCCGACCGAGGCGGTGGCCGGTGGCAGCAAAGACCAGGCCAGGATCCCCGTGGCTTGGATGGCTATGCCGAGGGTGAAGGCGAAGCGGTGGCCGAGGCGGTCAGCCATCCATCCGCCGGCCAGCGCCGCGCCGATGGCCACGCCGTCGCCAGCTGCGAAGAGCAGGTTGAGTTGTACGTCATCCAGCCCCAGAGCCTGGCGTGCGTGAAGGCTGATGAAGGGACCTCCCCTGAGTAAGTTGTTGAAGGTTACATAGAGGGCGCCGACGATCAGGAATGGTCCCACTGCTCTCCAGTTCGCCTCCCGCCACCCGCGCGGTGTGGATCTACTGGATTTCTCCAAGGTCTCCCGTAAAAGGAGGAGGCGACTCAGGCTGACTGCCACCCCCACTCCTGCTGTGCCCCACAGAAGGGACGGCAGAGTGGTGAAGGTCAACAGCCAAGCTCCAAGCGCAGGCCCGGCGGCGTTGGCGAAGTGGGAGGCGACGGAGATGAGGCCGAAAGCGCGCCCGCGCTCCTCAATTGGGACGGATTCGGCCAGCAGGGTGGTGAAACCAGGCGACTGGGTGGCGGCAAACGCGGCCAGAATCAAGTGACCCGCCAACAGCTCCCGCCAGTCGCCTGAGCGAGCCATCCAGGCTACAGCCAATCCTACGCCGAAGATAGGCAGCACCGCTACAGGCTTGCGCCCGATCCGATCGGCCAGCACACCTCCCAGCAGTTGGAACAACGCCAGGGCAGCCGCCGCCAAAGAGAAGGCGGTACCGATCTGAGCGTCGTTGGCCCCCAGGCTGGCGTAGTGGATGGGCAGCAGGCGGGCCCACGTCAGGCGGGACGCGACCATAGCGACGACGGTGAAGGCTAAGATAGGGACATTTCTGCGTCGCACAGCGCTGTTCTGTACCTCTCAGGAGCCCGAAGGCCGACTGTCTGTGCGGCTCACTGCTCCCAGAACGCCGACCGGTAGTCCTCGAACCGACTGGCCAGGATCGCCTCTCGGATCTCCCGAGCGACACTGAGTAGCATGTGGAGGTTATGAAGGGTGATCAGTTGGTGGCCCAGGATCTCATTGGAGAGCGTCAGGTGGCGGAGGTAGGCACGACTGAAGTTGGTGCAGGTGTAGCAGGTGCAGCCTTCTTCCAGAGGATTGGGGTCGTCAGCGAAACGCGCATTGCGCAGGTTGATGCGGGCTGGCTTCGACGGGTTTGGACCAGGGATGCTGATGAGCGCTGCGCCATTGCGGGCCATCCGTGTGGGAAGGACACAGTCGAACATGTCTACGCCCCGCGCCACGCATTCTATTAGATCTCCGGGCGTGCCGACCCCCATGAGATAGCGTGGCTGCTCGGTGGGAAGAAGCCCATCCAGCAGTTCAAGGGTCTTGTGCATCTCCCCCTTACTCTCTCCCACGCTCAGCCCTCCAATAGCGTAACCATCGAAGCCTAGGTTCGTCAGAAAGCGAGCGGAGTGCTCCCGGAGGTCAGGGAAGATCCCGCCCTGGACGATGCTGAAGAGGGCTTGGTCGGAACGACTTTTCGCAGCTCTGCACCGCTCCGCCCAGGTATGGGTACGCTCCAGAGCCCGGATGTTGTAGTCGCGGTCGAGGGGTGGGGCGCACTCATCCAGGCAGGTGATGATATCCGCTCCAAGGTTCTCTTGGATGGCGATGACCTTCTCCGGAGTGAAGTGGTGCTTAGATCCGTCAATGTGTGAGCGGAAGGTGACGCCGTCGGCGTCGATCTTGCGGCGTTGGGCAAGGCTGAAGACCTGGTAGCCACCCGAGTCGGTAAGGATGGGACCGTCCCAACCCATGAATCTGTGCAAGCCGCCCAGGTGGGCAATGCGCTCGTCGCCGGGGCGCAGGTGAAGGTGGTAGGCGTTGGAAAGGATGATGGTCGCGCCCAAATCCTTGAGGTTGCGAGGAGAGGCAGCTTTTACGGTGGCCTGCGTGCCCACCGGCATAAACACTGGTGTGAGCACAGTTCCGCGTGGGGTGTGAAGGAGCCCAGCACGGGCGTGCCCATCAACGGCGGCAAGTTCGAACTGGAGTCCTCCACGGGGGTAGGGGTCTGAGTCACTCTGCGGTCTTTCCATTGGACCTCGCTCTGTTGGTCTACGTCCATTCCGCACACTCTTCAGGCGCGGCAGCAGAAACTAATCCCTCGATTGTGGTCTGGCCGCCTCCCACGGTGCTGGGGCACTTGATGGCTAGTTCGTCTACTCAACCCAGAGAAAGATGGTCTCTCAGAGCTGTACGATGCTGCATTGTAGCCCAGGTTGGGTCTGCGGTCAACTTGAGGTGGCCTGGAGACTATCCATGTCTTATCACAGAGACCGCCGAGGTCGCAGAGAACCCCAGAACAAGGCCTCTCGGCGTGCTCGGCGGTGACGCAACCCAATCCGGCGGCGTGACATCTGTGCGTTCGTGCATCCGCAGGCTGCCGTTTGAACGCCTGGATCATCGCAAGAGTATACTACATGAGGGCACGGAATGGTTGGC
>JASFWK010000207.1:0-3011 GCA_050049355.1 Anaerolineae bacterium
GGTTGCCCTTCTACCTCTCTTCTCGGCCCTCTTCGATGTCTGGCTCTTGCGACCGTCGGTGCTGTTGGTGACGGGGCTGGGGACGGTGGGATATGCCGCTGTGGGGACTCTGCTGGCGGCTATCGCCATCAACACGCGGGCACGCGAGGTGATGCTGCCAGTCCTGCTGCTGCCGCTTGCGATCCCGGCCCTCATCGCCGCTGTCCAGGCTACCTCTGGGTTGGTTGAGGGGGGGACGCTGGCGGAGGTAGGGGGCTGGGTACGCCTGCTGATTGTCTATGATCTGGTCATTGTGGCGGTCTCGCTCGTCACTTTTGACTACGTCCTGGAGGAGTGACCGAAGCTTCGCGAAGGTCTTGATCTTCATAAGGGTTCCCGTTTGTACTGGAGGAGCAATGGAGAAGAATAGGGACATCATAGGGCTTCTTCTGATCGGGGCCAGCACTGCAGCGCTGCTGGTCGCGCTGGGGATGGTCTTCCTGTACGCGCCACGCGAGGTGACGATGGGCGATGTGCAGCGTATCTTCTACTTTCACGTCTCCTCAGCCTGGGTGGGCTTCTTCGCCTTCTTCGTCACCTTTCTCGCGGGGGTCGCGTATCTGGCGCGGGGAGAGCGCCGTTGGGACGTACTGGCTCTCTCTTCGGTGGAGATCGGTCTGACCTTCATTACTATGACCTTGATCACTGGTTCTTTGTGGGCGCGACCGGTGTGGGGCACGTACTGGACCTGGGAACCCAGGTTGACTATCTCCGCGGTGCAGCTGCTCATCTACATCGCCTACGGGATGCTGCGGACGGCGATTGACAGCGCGGAGCGCAGGGCGCAGTTTGCTGCCGTCTATGGCGTCGTCGCCTTCGTGACCGTGCCTCTCTCTTGGTTCGCCATCCGTTGGTGGCGCACCATTCACCCAGACGTCCTGACGGGTGGGGAGGGGATGGCCATGACGCCGCGCATGGTCCGCACCCTGCTGGTCTCCCTGGCGACGTTCACGCTGCTGTATGTGACGCTGCTGCGGCAGCGAGTCCGCCTGGAACGGGCTGCTGACGCGCTAACTCGCTTGCGTTTGCAGGTGGACAACATCGGACGATAGGAGGACGAAGATGTCTGTTCCGGTCTATCTCGTAGCGGCCTATGCTGTCTTTTGGGTCCTGACCTTTGTGTTGGTCTTCTCTATCTGGAGGCGCCAGAGTCGGCTGGAGAGGGAGATCACAGCGCTGGAGGCGCGGTTGGGGCAGAGGAAGAGGGAGGCCGAATAGGCGCGCACTAGACCGGGTTCGGTAGCTGTTGCGGCGGCCTGCCTGTGGATTCCCTCAGGCGCTGAAGGGTGATAGGCGTCTCAGGACCACCGAGCAACGACTTCGGCAGCCAACCCGGCGATGGGCGGTACAACGAAAGTCACGGCGTACCGTATGAGGGCTGGCTTGGGATCGATCAGCGCTACCTCGAGGGGCAGCCGCGATACCGACCACAGCGCCCAGGCGCAGACGAAGCCCACCACGGCACCCAAGCTTGCCCCGCCCCGGTAGAGGGCGGCTACCAGCGGGAAGGTGGCGTATGGCGCGCCGGGCACCAACCCGCCGACCACACAGCCGATCAGTACGCCCTTGATCCCGGCTTCTGCGCCCAGCCAGCGAGTGACCAGATCCTTGGGGATGAGCACCTGGGCCAGCCCAGCCACCGCAAAACCCAGCAGTAACAAGAGCAGATTGCGCCGCAGCGAGCGAGCCCCAGCCAGTAGTCCGGCCAGCGGCAGGCTCCGCTCCCGCAAGAAAGCAACGGCCAGCAGCACAACTGCAATGCCGGCCATGATCAAGGTGACGGTGTCCATCGGCTTCCTCTCCTTGTGCTTCTGGTTCATGGCGGTTGCCCCGTGTCCTTCCTTCCGATTCTCCAAGACTACTCCAGCGGAAAGCTTCTGAGTCAGCCCCTGTCGGGGGGATGCTTGCTGGAGCTCCTACGCCGGCTCAAAGCGGGATGTGAAGTGGCGCAGGAGTGATGGCTTGTGGGTGTAGAGCAGCTCCCGTAAGGATTCACGCTTCTCATAGAGTTGCTCGCAGATCTGGACCACGTAGTCCAGATGTGCCTGGGTGTAGACCCGACGCGGGATCGCCAGCCGCACCATCTCCAGGGCCGGATAGAGCATCTCGCCGGTCTCGGGATCCTCCTCAGCGAACATAACGCTGCCGATCTCGACTCCACGAATGCCCCCTTCCAGGTAGAGCGCACACGTCAGCGCCTGGCCGGGCAATCCGCTCTGGGGGATGTGGGGTAGGAAGCGAAGAACGTCCAGGTAGACGGCGTGGCCGCCTGGCGGCTCCAGGATGGGGATTCCCTTCTGAAGCAGACGGTCGGCCAGGTACTTGGTGTGAGCGATGCGATATGCCAGGTAGTCCTCCTCCAGCCCTTCCCATAGTCCCCGCGCCATTGCCTCTAGATCCCGCCCCGCCAGTCCGCCGTAGGTGGGAAAGCCCTCCCGAAGGATCAGCTGCTGCGAGGCTAGCTCATAGAAATCCTCGTCGTTCATCGCCAGGAAGCCGCCGATGTTGACCAGGGCGTCCTTCTTGCCGCTCATTGTGCAGCCGTCGGCACAGGCGAAGATCTCGCGAGCTATCTCCAAAACAGACGCGTCGGCGTACTCAGGCTCGCGCAGCTTGATGAAGTAGGCGTTCTCCGCGTAGCGACACGCGTCCAGGAAGAAAGGAATCTCATATCGGTGGTAAACCTCGGCCGTGGCACGGATGTTGGCAAGCGACGCCGGTTGACCGCCGCCCGAGTTGTTCGTGATGGTCATCATGCCCACGGGGATGTTCTCCGGGCCGGTCTCCTGAATGAATGATTCCAGCTTCTCCAGGTCCATGTTCCCCTTGAAGGGGTGGTGGCTCGTGGGATCAAGGGCTTCATCTATGACTAGGTTGACGGCTCGGCCCTGTCGGGCGACGATGTTCGCCTGTGTAGTATCGAAGTGCATGTTGCTGGGCACCACCTGACCGGGCTCAACGGTCATCGTGAA
>JASFWK010000208.1:0-3009 GCA_050049355.1 Anaerolineae bacterium
CGCGCTGAGAGAGCAGTTTTCGGAGGGTTCCTGGCAGGAACTTTCGATGGGGATGACGAACGACTTCGAAGTGGCCGTGGAGGAGGGGGCGACGATGGTCCGTATTGGCCGCGCCCTCTTCGGCCCTCGGATCGCCTGATCGCATACTGACCAAGGACACGTGGGATGACGTACTTTCTCTATCGGCTAATCCGTATTCCGTTCACCATCTATACGCTAGTTCTCATCGCCCGGGCGGTCTTGCCGCTTCTGGGGATGAGCTACTTCCACCCTGTGATGTCGGTTGTCCTTCGCATCACTGAACCGCTGCTCGCCCCGATTCGTCGTCGGCTGCCCCCTCTGGGACCGGTGGACTTCAGTCCGATGGTGTTGATCATCATCCTCTGGCTGGTCGAGCAGATCTTGATATGGGTGCTGTTCTGATGGCTGCGAGAGGGCTGAAGGTGACAGAGGGAGAGGATAGCTGCACCTTTGCGGTTCACGTCCGGCCAAGAGGCCGGAGGGACGAGGTGCAGGGACTGTACGGTGATGCGCTCAAGGTTAGCGTCAAGGCCCCGCCGGTGAAGGGGCGGGCCAACCGTGCGCTGCGGGATTTCTTGGCCGACCACCTCGGGGTGCCGGTCGATGCGGTGGAGATTCTCTCCGGCCATACGTCTCGCCACAAGATCGTGCGCGTGGCGTGGGTACGACCCTCTCAGGTTTTCGCGCTGGTCGGTGAGCAGGGCGAGGGATCGGCCTCGAGATGATCCTCTATGCATTCTTGAGAGAGCTGGGGACGAGATGAGCAAGATCATCGGTGTTCTCAACTACAAGGGAGGTACGGGCAAGACGACCACGGTGGTGAGCCTGGCGGCGGGATTGGCCAGGCGGGGGAAGCGTGTTCTGTGCGTTGACCTGGATGCCCAAGGTGCTGTGGCTACGTACCTGGATGTGGATTACCCCTTCTCGCTCAGCCACCTGCTGCTGGGACAGGTGGAGCTGCCAGCCTGTATCGTTAGGGCACGGAATGACCTCGATCTCATCGCCAGCGACAGAAGCCTCGCTCGAGTGGAGAGGCAACTGTGGCGTATGGATGACCGATGGAAGGCCACACGGAAGTTGGCCGACAAGATGTGCGAACTAGAGGGCTACGACTATGTCTTCCTTGACTTCTCGCCCTCTGCTGGGATTGTGGGGGAGTGTGGCCTTCAATGCGCCCAGGAGTTGATCGTGCCAGTCGCGATGGACTACCTCGCTCTGGTTGGGGCGCGCCAAGTGATCGAGACGCTCGAGATCGCTGCGGAGGCGCCTCTGAACCCCCTTGAACTCTCCATGATTGTCCCCACTTTCTATCGGGAACAGCTGCGCAAGGATCGCGAAATTCTGGATATGTTGGAACGTTACTTCGGCGGCAAAGTGACCCAGCCCGTTCGGCGCGATGTCAAGCTTTCTGAGGCGCCAAGCTTCGGGATGAGCATCTTTGAATATGCTCCTCAGAGTGCCGGTGCTGCTGACTACATGCGCCTAGTAGAGAGGATTGCCAGCGATGGGTAAGAGAAGAGGAGAGGCGTACGAGACCCTGGGGCGAGATCCGTTCGAGGGCATGGAGTGGTCCTCTGAGTCGGGCCGGGGGGAGGGTGAGGCGACTGAGGCCGAACGCGATACGGGGTCGCGACCCTACGAGCAACCCGCGCCCGCGAGCGCGCTAAGGGGCAAGGGGGTCTGGCTTCTCTTCTCGGGGGACGTGGACTTGGCCATTGAGATGGCAGTGGCAATCGGCGCAACTCACATCCTTTACAAGACCGGCCACCGAGGTATGTTCTTCTTGGAGGCCGCCCGGCGAGTTCACGATCGGGTGCGGGAAGCAGGGCTGATCCCCTTTGCTTGGCCCTTCATTCACTGCGACGAGCCCGTTGCCGAGGCGGAGGTGGTCATCAAATCGATTGGGATGGGTTATGAAGGCGTCGTCCTCGACATTGAGGATCAGGCGGCGGGAAAGACGGTGGGAGCGAGGACGTTGGGTCAGCGCGCTTTGGAGCAGGTGGATCCCGAACGGCTCTACTACACCTCGTATCCCAATATCTGGCAGCACTTGGACGTTCCGTATCGGGAGATGAACGAATTCTGTCGAGGGGGATTCATGCCCCAGTGTTATCCCACCTTCCAACGCACCCCCCGTACAGTGATCGAGAGATGGGCCTACGGAGAACATACCCGCTGGTCTGAGGAGTGGGGCAATATGCCCCCTCTCTATCCAATTCTGGCTGCCTACAGGGACGAGCATGCCTCTGACCGGCTGAGTGTCCAGGAGTTCTTGGGGTGGGTTGAGGCCCTGGCGTCTTATGCTCCCTCTTTCTACAGCATCTATCGTGCCGGGACGACGGATCGCGAACTGTGGCCCCTCTTGGCAGCGTTGGGTGAGAGCGTGCCCGTCCCAGCCCACGTCCCGGAGCCCCGGCCGGCAGACGTGAGACCTGCGCCCCAACCAGAGTCACCCTCCGTGGCGGATCCGGATTTGACAGACGAGACTGAGTCAGCCTCCCCGCCGGTCTACCGTGTAGTAACAGTCAACGACACGCTGAGGGGCCTCTGCCGGCAGTACGACATCACTCCGGAGCAATTCTGGAAGTGGAACGGTCACCTCTGGGATGAGCGGGGGATGCCTCGCGACGCTCTCTACCTGCAGGAGGGATGGCGGGTGCGGGTCGGGTGAGAGCTCAGGCGCCTTCGGGTGGACGACGCATAGCCCGCGCCGCGACGCTGGTGATGGTCCTCTTCGCGGCGAGCCGTGCGTTGGGACTTGTGCGGGAGGTGGTGATCGGCGCTGTCTTCGGCACGAGTGCCACCTATGACGCTTATCTGGCCGCGGCACGAATCCCCGATATTCTTTTCACGCTGATCGCCGTTGGCGCGCTGGGCTCGGCATTCATTCCCACCTTTGCCGACTACTTCGCGCGGAGTGACGCGGAGGGCGGCTGGCGTGTAGCGAGCGCCGTCATCAACCTTCTGTTGGTGACGCTGACGGCGGCT
>JASFWK010000097.1:0-8017 GCA_050049355.1 Anaerolineae bacterium
TTGAGCTCGAGATGATCCGCGCCTCACGATGCCCCTTCCGTTAACCGCCCTAAACCTGTGCCTCAGGGCCCCTTACTGCCACACGAAATGACGTTTCGACTCAAGCCAAACCAAGCACCAACCATTATAACACACGGAGAGGGAATCGCAACGTTCGGCACCACTCCGAGCGCCCTCCAACCTTGAGATGACCTCTCCCGAACGGCAGCCAGGCCGCAAGGCCCTTCACAGCCACAGAGATGTCCTTTGAAGCTTTCGGGAAGGAAGTGAACGAGGTAGCTCCCCTCCGATCCCAAACTCGCTCCGTGGAAAGCTGCCACTGGCGAAAATCGGCGATTCATGGCACAATATGAAACACTTGATCGGCGCAGCCTAGAGGTTGTCAGCGTCGCCCCGAGCGACTGCGAGACAGGGACTCCTTAGAGAGGACAGAGCCAGCAAGTTGGAATCAACAGCTTGTAGGGCACTTAGCGATGACGCTTGAGTGCCCTTTTGATGCAATTTCGATCACAATCCATTTTCCAGTACCAAGGGGGACTCGATATGCAAGAAGTGGTAGAGATTCGCTGGCATGGCCGGGGCGGCCAGGGCGTGGTGACGGCTGGGAAACTCCTTGCCGAGAGCGCACTGGAGACCGGTCAATACTTCCAGGCCTTCCCTGACTACGGCCCTGAACGGATGGGAGCCCCTATCCGTGCCTACACCCGCATCAGCTCCAAGCCCATCACTATTCACTCACAGATTGAGGATCCGGACGTCGTTCTGGTGCTGGATCCTACTCTGCTGGGAACGGTGGCGGTGACGGAGGGGCTCAAGAAAGACGGTACGTTGGTGATCAACAGTTCGATGAGTCCAGCCGAAGTCCGTGAAATCACGAACTTCCACACAGGCGCAGTCTTCACGGTGGACGCCAGCCACATCGCCATCGAGGAGCTGGGACGTGAGATCACCAACACGCCGATGCTGGGGGCGCTCGCTCGAGCCACGGGTCTCATAGACCTGGGCGTCCTGGCGGAAGAGTTGCGGGCCTGGTTTGGCAAGAAGATCTCAGAGGAGGCCATTGGGGCCAACATCCGCGCGATGCAGCGTGCGGCCGACGAAGTGAAAGAAGGATAGTTGAATCTCGGATTCCGCAATTTGCAAGGAGTAGACACTATGTCAGACTTGAAGGGATGGCGTGAGATCCCCATTGGTGGAATGATTCTGGAGGCGGGCAATGCAGTGGAGTATTCCACTGGCGACTGGCGTGCATTCCGACCAGTCTTCGGTGAGGCTGAATGTATACACTGCTTCATATGCTGGCTCAACTGCCCCGACTCCGCCATCTTGGTGGATCCGGAGAGCGAGAAGATGACTGGTTTCGACCTGGAGCACTGCAAGGGCTGCGGTATCTGCGCGTCAGTCTGCCCAGTCAATGCCAAGGTCATCAAGAGAGCCGAAGAAGAGCTGGGACAAGATGACCCGCGCCTGTGCATTCGCACGGTCGAGGAAGGAAAGGTTGAGGAGTAGGCCATGAGCAAATTCGAAGCACTAGCTGGCAACGAAGCAGTCGCCGTGGCGATGCGTCAGATCAATCCTGACGTGGTCGCTGCCTACCCCATCACCCCTCAGACCTCCACTGTGCAGAAGTTCGCCGACTTTGTGTCGGACGGGCTGGTGGACACAGACTTCGTGACGGTGGAAAGCGAGCACAGCGCGATGAGCGCTTGCGTCGGCGCGTCGGCGGCGGGAGCGCGGGTGATGACGGCGACCTCCGCCAACGGCCTCGCCCTGATGTGGGAGATCGTCTACATCGCAGCCTCTAACCGCTGCCCCATCGTGATGAGCCTGGTCAACCGCGCTCTTTCAGCCCCTATCAACATTCACTGCGATCACTCCGATGTGATGGGCATACGAGACAGTGGGTGGATCATTCTCTTCTCCGAGAACGGACAGGAGGCCTACGACAACCTTATCCAGGCAGTCCGCATCGGCGAACACCCGGACGTCCTGCTTCCTGTAGCGGTCTGCCAGGATGGCTTCATCACCAGCCACGGGGTGGAGCGCGTAGAGATCTACGACGACGATGAGGTGAGGGACTTCGTGGGTGAGTATCATCCAAAGTGGCCGCTTCTGGATCTGGAGAATCCCAAGACTTACGGGCCGCTGGACTTCTATGACTACTATTACGAGCACAAGCGGCAGCAGGTCACAGCGATGGAGCACGCTCAGCAGGTGATACTGGAGGTGGCCGACGAGTTCAACCGCAGGTTCGATCGCAACTACGGACTCTTCGAAACGTACCGGCTGGAGGACGCGGACGCAGCGGTGGTGGTCCCCTCCTCGACAGCCGGGACGGCCAAGGTGGTGGTGGACCAACTGAGGGCTGAGGGGCTGAAGGTGGGGCTGCTAAAGCCGCGGATCTTCCGCCCCCTCCCGGCGAAGGAGTTGGCCGATGCTCTAGGCCACCTGAAGGCAGTGGCGGTGATGGACCGAGCAGTCTCCTTTGGCGCGATGAACAACGCCGGCCCGCTCTTCCTGGAGCTGGCCGCGGCGCTGACGCTCCAAGGAGTGCAAGTGCCAACGGTCGACTATGTCTATGGTCTGGGTGGGCGGGATATCCTGCCCCGCGAGATCGAGCGGGTCTACCGCGAAGCGCTTGAGATCGCCAAGACCGGAGAAGTGGAGCGGTTAGTGACATACTTGAGCGTGCGAGAGTGAGGAGCGAAGAATGGCGACAAGACTGATCCCCAAGGAGCTAGCAAAGCAACCGGAGCGGCTCGCGCCGGGGCACCGACTGTGCGCTGGTTGCGGGGCTTCGATCATTGTACGGCAGATGCTGGCGGCGATTGATAGCCCGGTGGTCATCTCCAACGCAACCGGCTGCCTGGAGGTGGCAACAACCATCTATCCCTACACCGCCTGGCGAGTGCCGTGGATTCACAACGCCTTCGAAAACGCTGCCTCCACTATCAGCGGTGTCGAAGCTGCTTACCGCAGTTTGGTCCGGCAGGGGAAGATCCCCGAGCAGGACGTGAAGTTCATCGCCATCGGCGGTGACGGCGGCACCTACGACATCGGGCTGCAGGCCCTCTCCGGGGCCGTCGAGCGAGGGCACCAGTTCCTCTACGTCTGCTACGACAACGGAGCCTACATGAACACCGGCATCCAGCGCTCCAGCGCCACCCCCTTCGGCGCCCACACCACCACCTCGCCGGCCGGTAGGATCGTTCCCGGTAAGCAGCAGCACCGTAAGGACTTGACCAGGATCATGGCTGCTCACGATATCCCCTACGTGGCTCAAGCCGCGCCCAGCCAATGGCGCGATCTGATGAAGAAGACGCGCAAGGCGGTCAACTGCGGCGGGCCAGCCTTCATGAACATCCTCTCCTCCTGCAACCGAGGCTGGCGGCACGCTACCGACGAGACGATTGAGATCACTCAGCTGGCGGTGGATACGTGCTACTGGCCCCTCTACGAGGTAGAGGACGGCGAGTGGCGGTTGACCCACAAGCCAAAGGAGAAGCCGCCGGTGGAGGAGTGGCTGAAGCGGCAAGGAAGGTTCCGACACCTCTTCCAGCCCCAGAACCGGCATATGATCGACGAACTGCAGGCGGAGGTGGACCGGCGCTGGGAGCAGTTGCTGAAGTTGTGCGGCGAGGCCTAACCCGCTTCAGCTCAACACTTGGCCACAAGAAGAAGACCGCCCTGCGACGTGTGTCACAGGGCGGTCTTGACATCTCCCCCCCCGGCCCAGTGTCTCAGTTCTCCGCGGGGAGAGAGCTCCTCGTATCCTCTCGCCTCCGCGCCCGCTGCGCCATCAGGCCCAGCCCTACCACCAAGCCCAGCGGCGTCAAGCCCGGCAGACAGCACGAGCAGCAGGCACTTGTGGGATCGGTGACCGTCCGGTAGACGACTCGGCGATAGGGCTCGTCAGTGGGCGCACGCTGAAAGTACAGGTCGTCCGCCGTATCCCACGCGGCGAAGTACGAATTGCGCAGCTTGGTGACGTAGTAGGGTTGACCGGTCAGGAGGGCCTGCAGAGTGCTCTCCTCCGACGCCGCGGGCTCCAACGTCAGCGTCCCGGCAAACTCCGTTTCAAACTCATTTTCGAGCCCCTTCACCTCCATGCGGTGGGCGGCCAGCACGTAGATGAGCACATCCATGTAGTTGTCAACCAGCGACGTGAGCCGCATGGGATAGACCGGCCGCTCGGTGTCGAAAGACAGCCAGAGCGGCTGCACATCTCCCTCAAGGTTGGCGGTCTCCCCAGGCAGAACACGGGTGGCCACGAAATACCAGCCTTCCTCGACGTAGGCATCCAGAATGGGTTCGCCCTCTTTCGGAAAGTCATAGTCGTGCTCGTTGAGCCACTCCAGAAGCGCCATCGGCTCCTCAGCGGAGAGAACACTGACATCATAGACACCCACCCGCTCGCGGCTCAGCAGCTCCACACTGCTCCGACTGGCATCCTGGGGCGCTGCCCCCATCCCCAGCATCGGCATGGCTACAGTCCGGGTCACGATCTCGGGTTGGGTGAGGTCGCTCAGCTGGACGAACCACTCGGCGCTGACCGCATTCACCTCCGGCGGCGAGGGCAAAGGCACCACCCACGCCGCGTCGGTGACCTCAGCCAGCAGCTGGACGGAGAGGATGAGATCCTCACGGCCTCTCTCTGCGTCGTAAACGATGATCGCCTTCTGTCCCGGCATTTCGATGTCGGCCTCGTAACCGTAGGGCGGGATAGGCGCTCCGTCGGCGTGGGCGGGGCGGGCCAGAGCGATCATCAGAGTCACAACAGCACTGAGGCAGAGCGATACCGCAATCCATCGACTCATTCTGGTCATCATTCACCTCCTGGCGATCCCACATCAGAGAGCGAGACGCTCTGGTATCCCACTGATCGCACGAGAGTACAGCGCCAATCTGGCCGGTGGTCGAAGCTCCGTTAAGGGCGCTTGCACGCTGGAAGTAGGCCCGACGAGTTTGCGCTCCTGAGGACCCGTGATACAATCTGCCAAATCCTTTGGAGGAGGAGACCGATGACCTCACGATTGGAGCCGGATCGCGCTTACACTCGGATTGTCAACGCCTGGTGCATGTACGACTGGGCCAACTCGGCCTTTGCGACCACGATCATGGCCGCTATGTTTCCGCCCTTCTACCGATCATTGGTGAGAACCGCCGGCTTCGGCGAGGCGGAGGCGACGGCGTTCTGGGCCTACACCACCTCGCTCGCGCTGCTTCTGGTCGCGATCCTGGCCCCTGCCCTGGGAGCTATCTCCGACCACACCGGTGGCAAGAAGCGTTACGTCGCCCTCTTTGCCGCATTGGGGATCGTGGGGACGGGGCTATTCGCATTTCTCGGCGACGATACCTACATCTCAGGCTCGATCCTATTCATCATCGGCAACGTAGGATTCGCCGGGGCCAACGTCTTCTACGAATCGTTGCTCCCCCATATCGCCCAAAGGGACGATATCGATCAGATCTCGACGCGGGGCTACGCGCTGGGCTACGTGGGTGGCGGCATCCTACTGGTCATCAACGTGCTATGGTACATGAAGCCCGAATGGTTCTTCATGCCGGACACGGGCTTTGCCCTGCGCGCCTCCTTCTTCAGCGTGTCAGTGTGGTGGGCGCTCTTCTCGATCCCGCTACTCCGCAGGGTACCCGAGCCACCAGTCGTGCACATCGGGCAGGAGGGTGTAGACGTCGTACGGGCTGGATTCGGGCGGTTGGCTCAAACCTTCCGCCACCTCAGGCGCTACAAGCAGCTGCTCCTCTTCTTGATCGCCTTCTGGCTCTATAACGATGGCATTGGCACCATCATCAAGATGGCAACCGCCTACGGGGATGAGATCGGCATCGAGCTAACCGACATGACAGTTGCTCTCATCATCACCCAGTTCGTGGGCATCCCCTTCTCGTTTGCATTCGGCTGGCTCGCCCGGCGCCTCGGCACGAAGCGCTCGATTCTCCTGGGGCTGGGTGTCTACACGCTCGTCTCGATCGCTGGCTACTTCATGCAGACAGCCACTCACTTCTACATCCTGGCTTTCGCCGTAGGGACGGTGCAAGGGGGTACACAGGCACTCAGTCGCTCGCTGTACGGAGCCATGGTTCCCAAGAGCCAGTCGGCGGAGTTCTTCGGCTTCTTTAGCACCAGCTCCAAGTTCGCCGGAATCGCTGGGCCGCTGCTCTTTGGCGCGATCAGTCTGATCGCCGGGGGCAGTCGCTTGAGCATCATCTCTCTGATCATCTTCTTCCTTGTGGGGGGCTTCCTGCTCACGCGAGTAGACGAGCACGAGGGCATCCGCGTGGCGAAGGAAGGAGATCGGGCAATAGGACTGGCCTAAGCCTCGAGCTTCGGAACCTCAACAGGGCGAGGCAGTGGATCGCCCCTTTGGGAATCTCGCAGAGCCGGCAGGAGAACCGCGGGACAGGTCACCTTCCTGCCCTTGCGTGCGGGTTCGGCCTACCGGCTGAGCTGGAGATGCTAGTCTTTCTTGGAACTCCCCTCTTCAGCTATGGTGCGTCCCAGCACGTACCCCGCGATTCCTGAGAGTATGGAGACGGCCCCATTCGACTCGATACCCTCGCTCATCGCCAGGACCAGCACGGCCTCGACGATGACGACGACGGCAACTCCTTCGATGACGAGCCGGAAGTACTGCGACTTCCACTGTCCCTTCCGCAGGATGAGCAGCGCTAGTCCGCCCATCGCCAGCAAAGCGGTGACTGCCGATACGCCCACCAGCACGATGATGGGGATCGTCTTCTCCCGCAGGAGTAGGGAGCTGCCGGTCTGCACCCCTCCCGCCTGTTGCGCGACGGGCTCGATGGTCATTGTCGTCTGCGCGCGATCCAACTCTACGCCCTCAATGGAGATAGCGGCTATGTTGACCGCCTCAATGGTCTCGTCAATTCCACTCCTCAGCCGTACTTTGTACGAGAGCGTCTGTTCGGTGTCCGGCTCCAGCGGATCCGTGAGTGACCACTCCACAGCTCCCTCCTTCTCGGCTCCTCCGCCGGAGATCTCGCTGACCTCGGCCACCACCCCTTCGTCGAAGTCATCGCGTACAACTACGCCCGACGCAGCGACCGTGCCCGAGTTGCGGACGCGAATGGTGAAGCGAAGCGCATCGCCCGGTTCAATGGGACGACCGTTCAGATCCTCACGCTGTCGCCCGATGGTCAAGAGGGGCGTGCGCAAGATAAAGGAGTCGGACGCAGAAGCCGTCTCGACTTCGTCGGCACTCATCGTCGCCCAGCCGGTCACCTCGACGTCGCCCTCAGAGAGCGTCGACTTCAGCGTGACGTCGCAGCTCACCTCACCACTGGCCTGAGCCGGCACCGTTCCCAAGCTCCAACGTACCGCCGCGCCATCCAATTGGCCTTCGGTGGTGACGTTGTCTATCTGCTGCACAACCGTCTCGTCGAAAGTCGCTTCAATGACGAGGTTGGTCGCATCGGCTGTGCCGTTGTTGCCATAGCGAATGGTGTAGCACAGGGTATCGCCGGGGGCGACTTCACCCTCACCGTCCACTCGCTCCCGCTCTAGAGTCAGTGTCAACTGAGGTGCTCGCACCGTCAGCACCACTGTTGCTTCCACGGCCCCTTCAACGTTGTCAGCCTGCACCGAAGCGATGTTCGTGACCTCGGCGGTTCCGGCCTCAAAAGCCCCAGCAGCAGTGGCCTCGTAGGTGGCGCTCCAAGCGCCACCCGGGGGCAGATCTCCCAACTGCCAAGCGATGACGTCCCCGTCGTTCCGCGCTCCGGCAGATCCCAGATCGCTCTCGGAGACGACTTCGATGGCCGGCAGTGCCGCTTGGTCGTAGTCGTCATGGACCGTGACACTGGTGGCGGTGACGGTTCCCGTGTTGGTGACGAGAACCGTGAAGCGCACGCTCTGACCAGGGGCGATGTCTTCCTCGCCATCGACCGTCTTGACAATGGCCAACTCGGCCATATCCTCTTGCGCGCGCGGCGCTGCCAGGGTCGGTCGCAGCAGCAGCCCCACGGCTACCAGCAGCGC
>JASFWK010000098.1:0-8000 GCA_050049355.1 Anaerolineae bacterium
CGGAAGAGGAGATGAGCGATCGACGCCGCTGTGGCAGAGTCTTGCTCGAAAAGAGCATACGGATCCAGCGACCCCACCCGGAGCAGAGTCTCCGCCCACGCCTGGGCCAGAGCGTCTAGCCACGCCGAACGGGTCCTCGGCCAGAGATCACCCCCGAACTCCACGCGGACAGGAAAGGCGTCCTCTTTCGGGTTGCCAGCAGGCAAGATGCAATCGCGCATCAACATCAAGGCCGCACCAGTCTTGCCGCCTCCCAGGGGACCGAAGACCAGCGCTGGCCTGGGGCCACTCAGTCTGCCCAGTGACTGAGGCCACACGCCATACTTCTCCAACCAGGGATCCAGCTCGGCCTGCGCCGGACCAAACGGATTGCAGGAAAGGCCCAGCCTCTTCAAGGCATCGGCTGTATCCGGTGGATCAGTCGGCCTCTCCACCTGCCAGGGACCGGGAAGCCGCACGGGCTGCTGGCGGAGAGTGCGAAGGCTGTTTAGGCACCCCGTGGCCTCCTCGTCTAGATCCTTCTGTTCCAGTCCATCCAGCCACCTCTCGATTGCCGGCCTCCGAAGCAGAAGGAGCCCTCCAGAATCATCCCGCAAGGCACGCAGCACTTCACAAATCCTGTGCTCTGAGATCAACTCATCGAGATATCTCTCGACCTCCTCGGTGTGCTCCGCATCCAGGCGCAATCCCCAATCCAAACCCTCAATGCACTCCCTAATATCCTTCGGCTTAATATCCTTCAGCTCTCTTCGCTCTTCCAGCAGTTCGACCCATACCCTCAGCGGGGCAGGGGAAACCTCGCGCCATGTGCGCTGCAGCTCACCCTCTAGCCCCAGCCCTCGCCGATGCCCAAGCACCCACTTCTGCCTGAATGCGAAGTACATGGAAATGGCACGCTCATACTCTCGCTCACGAAGGACCTCTCTCAACTCATCAATCTCCTGCAGTGCCGTCTGCCGCTGCTCACGCCGCTCCTTGTCCACCTCGTCGACGGTTTTCCACTGCTGGACGGCAAAACCGATCAGGCCTGCAATGAGGGCGCCTGCCAGCGCGGTGACCACCTTCTCATCCTGCAGAACTCCAAATCTGCCCAGGAAGGACACGGCGACACAGAAGAGCAGGGCAGCAACAGTGATCCATAAGGTCAGCAGCGGGAGCGCGCCAAAGAACATCAGAAGAGAGAACGACCATTGACCCAGCAAGCGACGCCAGGTCCGAAGCAACCATGTCCGAACCCTGTCTTTCCACATCGCCCCGCTCCTTCGCTTCCGCACAGCTGCGATCGACTGAGAAACAGGATATGATCGCCACGTCAAATGCTGATTTTCATTCTATCACAATGACTCTAGAAAGGCAACGACCATCCCGCCGCAAACCACAGAAGCCTGACGGCACGGGTCTGCCCCTCCCGCCCGTCTTGTCCCCGCTTCGTTCGATTCCAGAGTCGGCGGACGATGCCCCAATCATTCTTCCAGTTTCCCCCGCAGCCTCTCCAGGCGGTGACGCAGCCTCGCCAGCGCCCTTTCCCTTCGCTGTCCCGCTGGCCACTCCTCTGCTCGCTCAAGCGCCAGCTGCGTCCACGCGGAGGCCAACATCAGACGCCGGATGTGCCACTCGAAGGTCTTGGCAAGCTCCACCGGAGCTCGAATACCGGCGGGATCCTCAATAGCCAACTGCTGCCACCACCCTATCGCCTCCGCCCTGCGATCCTGCCGCTTCAGAAACAGCGCCAGGTCCCGCAGTGCGCGCAGACGGAGATCGTGAGAGAGATCGCCCCCCAGCGCCTCGAGCAGAGCCCGCTCCTGCTCACCGCCCGATTGACGATACCAGCGGGCCAGGCAGTACAGTTCCGCGCCCGTCAATTCCTGTCTGCTCCACGGACTAGCGAATGTCTGGACAAGCCGGGCCGCCAGCGTGACCATGCTCAGGATGTCGACCTGATTGTGATAGAGAACGCGAGAGATTTCCCGCGCGTCCCCCGTGCGCAGGTAGTCCCTGTAGATGTAGGGAATGACCCCACCGGGTACGTCCGCCTGATCGCGTACCACGCCGAGCACCTCCCGCTCAAGCGTACCCAGCGCGCAGGAGGGCAAGAGACTTCGCCACAGGCGACGGGATGGAGGAAGTAGGTCCATGTGCGGCGTCTCCACCAGGGGGAAGCGCCGTCGGGCCAGGATGAAGCGAGTCTCCAAGATGGGCAAGTCGAACCCACGACCGTTAAAGCTGACCAACGCCTCGAAACGCGGCAGCAGCTCCGCCAGCAGGTGGATCATCGCCGGTTCGTCGCCGGGATCGCGCAGGAAGGTCTGAAGCAAGCGAAACCGGTCTTTCTCGAAGAATCCCATCCCCACCACGAAGGCCATCGTCCCTGTCCCACCGGAGAGCCCCGTGGTCTCCGTATCCAGGAAGAGGCTCTGCCGTAGATCAGCCTCGGCCAGACCAGCCTCATCGCCGACCGTGGCGACAGCATCAGAGGAAAGGTTGAGGAAGTTGCCAAGCGCTAGATCGCCGTGGAGATGGTCGGCGGGAAATGACCCTGAGGCGACAAAGCAGCGCCCGTGCGGCGTCTCGTGGAAGCTTCCGTCGACGATGTTCTCGATGGCAACGCGAGGCCGCGAGGAGGGAGAGGAAAGGGCCCTCTCTCCCCGCACCATGCCCAACCGGAGCAAACGCCGGCGCAGGTCATCCCGCCATCCGAGGTCTCGTGTCGGCATCGATTTTGATTATAGTGGTGGCGGGGGCCCCGGTCAAGCCGGCAGTGGTCGAATTCTCAACCGACGTCCGAGCAAGCTCAGCGCTCGGCAGCTTGCTCCCTCTTGCCCCCAGTGCTACAATACCCTCGCCACCGTTGGTGAAGTGTAACCCTGCGTATCGAACGCCAAGGAGCGTGCACCCTATGTCATCTCCAAACTCCCAACAGAAGCCCGACTTCCTCATCCGCGCCGATCTGGAGGAGGTCGAGCCCTTCGTATCCGATCTGATCCAATGGGAGACAGAGCGCCAGGCCCGCAAACTGATCCTCATCCCCTCCGAATCCTATGCCCCCGAGGCTGTCCGCCAGGCGCTGGGCTCCCGCTTCCAGAACGTCTACGCCGAGGGCTATCCGCCCACCCGAATGACCCGCGACCCCGAGGAGCGCCTGCGCGACGTGGATTGGCAGTTGGCCTACTACCGCCGCTACGCCGACCGGCGCTTCTACAAGGGGGTGGACTACGTCCATTTTGTCGAGTGCCTGGCCCAGCGGCGATGCGCCCAGGCTTTCGCCCACGGCTCCCTTGACCCCGAGCACATCCACGTCAACGTCCAACCCCTCTCCGGCACGGCGGCTAACTTGGCCGTCTACTGGACACTGATGGAGCCGGGCGATACGTTGATGGGGCTCGATCTCTTCCAGGGCGGTCACTTATCCCATGGTTCGGAGTTCAACATCTCTGGCCAGCAGTACCGCGTGGTCTCCTACGGCGTCGACCCTCAGACAGCGCGGCTGGACTACGACGCCATCCGGGACCTGGCGTTGGAGCATCGCCCGAAGGTCATCGTCGGCGGCTATACCTCCTATCCCTGGGCACCGGATTGGGAGACCTTCCGCGCCATCGCCGAAGAGGTGGGAGCATATCTCGTAGCCGACATCGCACACACCGCAGGTATGGCCGCCGCCGGAGTCTATCCCAACCCGGTCGGCATTGCACATGTCACCACCTTTACCACCCATAAGACGATCTGCGGCCCCCGAGGCGCCGTGGTCCTGACCACAGATGAGGAACTGGCCGATGCCATCGACATGGCGATCTTCCCTGGCGAACAGGGCGGGCCGCACGTCAACAAGTTCGCAGCGATGGCGGTGGCCTTCCACATCGCCCAGACCAGGGAGTTCCACCAGCTGCAGCGCCAGATCGTCGCCAACGCCAAAGCCCTGGCCGAGGGACTGCAGGAGCGCGGCCTGGGGCTAGCCTACGGTGGTACAGATACACATCTCCTATTGGTGGATCTGAAGTCCATTGATGCCAATCAGGCAGCTCCCACCACGGCGACGTATCCGGTCTGGGGCGAGCCCGCCGTGCGTATCCTCGACCTTGCGGGCATCGTTGCCAACAAGAACACCATCCCCGGCGACGAGGAGACGGCGCTGGCAACGGGCGTTCGGCTGGGTACCCCCTGGATCACCCAGCGAGGGCTGGATGAGGCGGATATGGACACCCTGGCCGGCCTCATCCACCGCATCCTGGTCAACATCAAACCCTTCGCCTACAACGGCCTGATCGGCACCCTGCCGCGCGGAAAGATAGATCTGGAGATTCTTGAGCAGGTACGGCATGGCGTTGCCGACCTCGCCGAGAAGGCCGGGATTGACTTCGAGTACGAGTCCAGCGGCTACCCCCACTACACCTTCCTCGCCAAGGATGCCGAGCCCCCATCCGTCACACTGCGCGTCACCGGATGGCGGGCCCGCCAGCACATCCAAGAAGTGGTCACATCCAACATACTCGAACTCGCACCTGGCGAGTCCCTGAAGACCTATTTGCTGGACCAGCACGGAGGACTGCTTGACGAAGTAGCGGTGGAGCGGGAGGAGAAGGACAAGTGGGGTCGGGACCGGTACCTGGTCGCGCCCACGCCGAAGAACGCGGCCCGGGTCACCTCCTGGCTGCGGGGCCTGGGCGACGGCTACACCCTCTTCGACGAGGAGGATCTCTTCCGAAAGGTGCAGGGACCGGTGGTGGTAGAGGAAGCGAATAGGCAGGTAGACGAAGGGGCAGAGGAGAGCGAGCAATACCCGTTGGGCACTGCCGCGGCAGAGCTCTACGACGCCCACCCGGAGCGGTTTGACCTGACCAAGCCCTACTTCGTTGGACAATCCGCTCTGGAGGATTTCGCCCCCGAGACCGGCAAGGAGGAGTGGCATTGGGAGGAGCCAGAGGGTGCTGCCCCCAAGCGGACGCCTCTCTTCGAAATCCACAGAGCGATGGGGGCGAACATGGTCCCCTTCGCTGGCTGGGAGATGCCCGTCTGGTACAGCTCGGTGAGTGAGGAGCATCAGGCCGTACGAGAGGCAGCGGGCCTGTTCGACGTGGCCCATATGGGCGTCTTTGAGGTCACAGGCCCCCACGCCACAACGTTCCTGGACACAGTCTTCTCTAACTACGCCGCCTGGATCGAGGACGGCCAGTCCATGTATGGCTATTTCCTCGATCCCGACGGCAACGTCATCGACGACGGGATCATTTACCGTCTACGGGCCGACTGGTACCTCATGATCGTCAACGCCGCCAACGAGGAGAAGGACTGGAACTGGCTCAACGCCGTGAACGAGCAACAGGTCGTGATCGATCGAGGCCGCCCCTGGGTTCAGGTGGAGGCCCAGGCAACCCTACGAAACCTGAAGGATCCGGCTTCCGGGGAGCGACAGAAGCGCGACATCGCTTTGCAGGGCCCGGCGTCGCTGAAGACGCTGCAGGCGCTGACTGACTACCAGGAACTGAAGGCCGCGCTGGCGCGGGTACGCCGCACCGACTTGATCGAGTGCGAGTTGGCAGGGCTCCCCTTGGTGATCGCCCGCACCGGGTATACCGGGGAGAAGTGGGGATATGAGATCCTCGTCCACCCCGACGATGCCGCCACCTTGTGGGAGGCGATCCTGGGGGCCGGAGAGCCCTTCGGCGTAAAGCCGGCCGGACTGGCCTGCCGCGACTCGACGCGCATTGAGGCAGGTCTGCCGCTCTACGGCCATGAACTGGCAGGACCTTACGACATCTCGCCCGTCGAGGCGGGCTTTCCCGGCTACGTCAAGTACCATAAGCCATTCTTCGTCGGCCGGGATGCGTTGTTAGCGCGCGAGGAGAGCCGCGAGCGAGAGCTCATCCGCTTCCGAGTCAACGAGAAGGGCGTACGCCGGCCGCGCCTGGGGGATCCGGTGGTCAATCGGAAGGGACGGCACATCGGCTACGTCACCAGCTGCTCCATTGATACAGAGGGGTATCTACTCGGACTGGCCATCGTCGAGAAGCGGTACAATATCCCCGAGACCCCTATCGCCATCTTCCCCTTGCGCGGGCGGTCCCTGGAGGAGGCGCTCCTGCGCGGGAAGCGCGTGACGCTGCCGGCGGAGGCAACCGTGCTGACCAGGTTTCCGGAGGAGGAAGGGACAGGACCGAGGCTGAGGCCGGGAGGGGAGGACTAACAGATAGCAGATCATAGATTCGAGATTGGAGCCAGCAATCTGTAGTCTCCAATCCGCCCGGAGGTGTTCCTTGAACGACCGACCGACCGTCTACATCACCCGGCGCATCCCAGCAGTTGGCCTTGATATGATTCACGAGACCTGCCGTGTCAGCCTGTGGGACGGGGAGATGCCGCCATCCAGAGAGATCATCCTGCGCGAGGTGACTCAGTGTGAAGGACTGCTCTGTCTGCTGACCGATCCTATTGACGCAGGAGTCATCGCCGCCGGGAAGCGTCTGCGGGTAATCAGTCAGTACGCCGTCGGCGTGGATAACGTCGAGCTGGAAGCCGCCACGGCACGCGGCATCCCCGTGGGGCATACTCCTGGCGTATTGACCGATGCCACGGCCGACATGACCTTCGCGCTGCTGATGGCCGCTGCCCGGCGCATCCCGGAAGGAGTGGCCAAGGTACGGGCCGGGGAGTGGCGCACCTGGGAGCCGATGGGCCTGCTAGGGGCAGACATCTGGCGAGCGACGCTGGGAATTGTGGGCCTGGGCCGCATCGGAACCGCGGTAGTGCGGCGTGCCCAGGGCTTTGAAATGCGAGTTCTGTACTATGATCCAACCCGCAAGCCTGACCTGGAGGCGGAACTGGAGCTGGAGTACACCGCGGTGGAGGATCTGCTGGAGCAATCCGACTTCGTCAGCCTCCACTGTCCGCTGACTCCTGAGACCCGTCACCTCATCGGCGAGCGGGCGCTGGAGAGGATGAAACCCACCGCAATCCTGATAAACGCCGCGCGCGGACCGGTGGTAGACACGGACGCGCTGGTGCTGGCGCTGCGGGAGGGGCAGATCGCGGCGGCTGCGCTGGACGTAACTGACCCAGAGCCGCTTCCGGCCGGGCATCCCCTGCTCGAGCAGCCCAACTGCATCGTCGTCCCCCACATCGCCAGCGCCACCGTCACAGCCCGAGGGCGGATGGCGGTGATGGCGGCGGAGAACTTGCTGGCGGGGCTGAGGGAGGATAGATTGCCACACTGCGTTAACCCGGAGGTCTACAATCAGTGAGCTGGTCAATTCCAGGAAGGGAGCCTCGCCGGCCATCCTTTGCTGCGGAGCAGAACAGAGTTCAACCTTATCAACGTCGCTTGAGGACAGTCAACAGCATGAAGCAGGAGACAAACAGAGTGTTAAACCATCACATCTACAAAGGAACCCTCTCTCTATGAGTCGAATTATCTACACGGAAAGACCAGGGAAGATCCGCAACCAGCACCGTCGAACCATCGCCGAGGCACTGCGCCGGCTGAGTCAGAAGCAGCGAGTGGACGACGGGGCCAAGGACCTGGCGGCTCTCATCGTCTTCTCCCTACACGGAATCGCCGACACGGTCGAGCAGACCATCCGAGCCTGGGAGAAGCGCAACTACTACATGAAGGCCGAGCGCTTCCGCCAGAAGTGGCAATGGCTGGAGGCTATGATTGAAGAGTTGAGCGCCCTCATCTACGAGAAGCACTGGGACCGATTGCCGGATCTCCTGGCCCGGCTCATGCCTCACTTTGCGGACATCACGGTCAAGCGGATGACACGCAAGCCGGAATTCTGGCGGGGCGCTTATGAGAAGTTCATGGAGGAGGACTGAGAGAAGACGAGGGCCTCCAAATTGATGGTGACCCAGCTTCAGCCGGGGTGAGAACTGAGAGGATGCCCGACACTTTCGGACGGATCACCGGACCTCAAAGTACGGAACAGCGATTGCCACACCGGCGATCCCATTTCAAAGTGCCGGGCACCCAAAGCCGATCACACCTACTGCGTGCGACCGATCGCCGGACA
>JASFWK010000028.1:0-21732 GCA_050049355.1 Anaerolineae bacterium
CTGCATCCCAACCACCTCATCAGCAGCGGCACCCGTGGCGGCTCGGAAGATCAATTCCCCCGTCTCCTCGTTCAACAGGGCCGCCGAGGCAGCCTCCACTCCGAAGTGCTCACGCACGCTGCCCATGAGCGAGTGAAGGACGTCGTCCAGTTCCAACGAGGCAGTGAGGGCCCGACCCGTCTCGTGAAGGAAAGCGACCTCTTCAAGGCGGCGCTGGATCTGCTGCCAGAGCCAGGCATTGCCCACGGCGACGGCGGCGTGGTCAGCGAAGGCACCCACCAACTGCGCATCTGCTTCGCCGTACACAGACGTCTCATGACTGCAGACGATAAGGGTGCCGACCACCTCGCCCCGAGCACCCAGAGGAGCGCCGATCCAGCTGCGAGGGGAAGGTACCCCAGGGAGGTCCTCCCATCCCGCCTCCTGCTGCACATCGGCATAGACCATGGGCTCGCGATGGGATACCACCCGTGCCATGATGTGCTCGCCCTCCACGTCAAAGGAGATAGACCCCACTCCATCTGGGTTCTCGAAGCCCCTCCAGGCCCGAATGGTGAGCCGCTGATCCTGAAGGAGAAATACGGAAGCCGTATCATATGGAATTACCCGACCTAGCTGTTCCAGGATCAGGTTGAGCACCTCATCCAGATCCAAGGTGGCAGTGATGATGCGCGCGATCTCGCTGAGCGTATTGGCCAACTCTCGTCGCCGCTCCTCTGCTGCGAAGAGCCGGGCGTTCTCCAGAGCCACCGCGGCCTGATCGGCAACCAACTGAACCGTCTCCAGATCCTCCTCACTAAAATAGCCAACTTCGGGATGGGTACAGGTCAGGACCCCCACCACGCGGCGGGGGTGCAGAAGGGGCACGCATAGAGCGGAGCGCATCTCGCGATTGCGGCTTTCCTTGGGCGCGGGAAGCCAGCGACTATCGGTATCTGTGTTCGGTACGACGGCTGCTTCGCGATTCTCGACCACCCATCCCGCCAATCCATCTTGGAGCATCCTTCGGCACTGGTCTATGTCATCCAGCGGCCGGAACTTGCCACCTCGAAGCCCGATCGCCAGCGCCGGTCGCTCTCTCTCATCCAACAACAGGAGACTGCCAAACGCAGCATCCACAGCCTGGACGCTCAGCCCAAGCGCTCTCCTCAACACACCTACCAGATCCAGTCCGGCGGTCAGTTCTCGCATCACCCGGGTCAGCAGGGCCAGACGATCCTCAGGGCTCCACTCCCTCTTCCTCTCTGGCGATTTCACGGGAAGACCACCTCCTCTCGCCCCTGCAACTTATCTAGAACTCTCTCTGTGATGAGGTTTAGGTGGTGAGAATTGGCTACGAAATCCAGACTGTCGGATGGAACGGCAAGAACGGGACACAGGTCGAAGCTGCTGATCCACTCCTCATACAGCACATTCAGTTGCTCCAGGTATTCAGACGAGATACCTCGCTCGAAGGACCGTCCTCGATGGGCAATGCGGTCCAGCAGCGTGGACACAGAAGCGCGGAGATAGACAACCAGGTCTGGCGGAGGCAGGAGGGCGCTGAGCACCTCGTACAATTCGTGGTAGCTGCGATAGTCCCGTTCGCCCATCAAGCCTTGCTGATATAGATTGCGCGCGAAGACTTCCGCATCCTCATAGACCGTGCGATCCTGAACCACAGAGTCACGCCGGTGAAGGAGCATGTGGTGGTGGCGTAGGCGGCGTGAAAGGAAGAATACTTGAGAGTGGAAGCTCCAGCGACGCATATCCTGATAGAAATCGGCCAAATAGGGATTGTCAGCCACCGCTTCGAAAAAAGGCTCCCAACCCAGCCGCTCACTCAGCATCGCTGTCAGAGTGGACTTACCGACGCCAATGTTGCCTGCGATGGCAATGAAGTACGTCTGCATGGTTCCTGTACTCTGTCTGATACAGTGAAGGATCTAGGTGAGAGCGCCGCGTCTTGCCGAGTGGATTCTCTGGATGGGGGATGGCATACAGCCCGCCCCTCTCACCCTCGTAGAAAGACCGACCCACCGATGTCCCCTTCCGCAAGCTAAGGATACTCCGGAAGGAGCGAAAAGTCAAGAGTTACCGGGTTGATGACTGCCGACATCTTACTGCAGAGACTCGTGCTCCCATCCACACCTTGGGGCCAAACAGCCATCTGTGGTGACCTCACCCACCTCAATCGTACTGACTGGGACATGCAGTGCCAGGCAGAAGAGGTTGCGCAACAAGAAGTTCCGAGATAAACTAAGAGGAAAGACCTCAAGAGCAAGCAAAGAGGCACCCAATCATGTTCTTATTGCCTTCTGGACCGTTCCAAACCTACACTGATCCGAGGGGGAGCAAGGGGATCGGCATCTCGCTTGGGTAGCGATCCACTGCTCCTGGCCCCAAGGGCCAAGTCACACGATTGTCCCTTGCGAAGAGAGGGCCAAAGCCTCAGGAGGAGGGACCTGTGGACATACGGAATCTGCGGTGGTGGGGATGGGGTACGTTGGATCAAACCTTCCCCCTAGAGAATCGACCTCGCTTCTGGCCCGCACTGCAGGATTGGCTGGAGCTCCCCGACGAACTGAGGGAGCAACCCCCGGTTTCGCTGGATGAGATTGATCTGCGCCCGCCCCGGCTGGACGCCCCCGTGCTAGCCTCTCTGCAGCGGCTTGTCGGCGAGGAATCGGTGCGCACTGACAAGCGAAACCGAGTGGAGCACGCCTGCGGCAAAGCCTACCGGGACCTGGTACGCCTGCGTGCGGGAGTGGTCCCCAACCCACCCGACGCGGTGGTCTATCCTGCCGACGAGGGACAGGTGGCAGCGCTGCTGGGTTGGGCAGCCGATCGAGATATCGCCGTCATCCCCTTCGGCGGAGGAAGCACTGTCTTGGGCGGAGTCGAGCCAGAACCAGGGGAGCGCCTCACCATCACGCTGGACATGGCGCGGCTTGACCGACTGATCTCCCTTGATCGAACCTCCAGGACGAGCCGTGTCCAGGCCGGCGCGAGGGGTCCGGAGGTGGAGAGAGAACTCAACGAGCATGGCTTCACGCTGGGCCATTTCCCCCAATCTTTTGAGTTTTCCACTTTGGGCGGCTGGATCGCCACCCGCGCCGCCGGACAAACCTCCACCGGCTACGGCAAGATTGAGGACATGACCCAGGCAGCGCGAATGGTCACCCCAACGGGCATCGTGGAACCGAAGGACACGCCGGCCACCGCTACCGGCCCCGACGTTCTGCAGATCTTGATTGGCTCAGAGGGAGCTTACGGCGTCATCACTGAGGCGACGATGCGGGTCCGACCGCGTCCGGAGCTCCAAGACTACCGGGGGTTTCTCTTTCACAGTCTGGAGGGCGGGGGGGCAGCGCTGCGGGATCTGATGCAGCACGGCCCCCGTCCGACAATCGCACGCCTCTCCGACGCCAGTGAGACGGCCGGCTTCGCGATGATGGCGCACGAACACCAAGGGTTGCGGGTGCTGGTGGATCACGCCCTGGAGACGTACCTGGCTTGGAAAGGGCACAGCCTAACCGAGGGCAGTTGCTTCATGCTCCTGGGATACGACGGAGCGGCGAGAGAGGTCAAGAGGCGCTGGAAGCGGGCAAAACTGATCTGCCACGATCACGGCGCCCTCTCCCTGGGGCGAGCTGCCGGAAGATCGTGGAGGCGAGAGCGTTTCGCTCATCCCTACCTGCGGGACACGCTGCTGGGGATTGGGGTGATGGTGGACACGCTGGAGACAGCTACCTCCTGGTCCAACCTGCTCCACCTCTACGAGGAGATGACAGCCGCCATCCGCGCCGCCATCCCGGCTACCGGCGGTGGGCCGGGCTACGTCATGACTCACATATCCCACATATACGAATGGGGCGCGTCTCTCTACACGACTTTCCTCGGTCGACAGGTCGAAGGACAGGAGGTCGAACAGTGGTGGGGAATCAAGCGAGCAGCGACGGAGGCCATTCTGGCCGCCGGCGGCACCCTGAGTCACCATCACGGCATTGGTCGCGACCACGTCCCGTGGCTGGAGCAGGAAGTTGGCTCCGTCGGAATGACAGCCCTGCGCTCGTTGAAGCGGTCCCTTGACCCGGCGGGAATCATGAACCCCGGGGTGTTGTTGTAGGACGGTCTCGCAAGTTCCTCTCTTGGATTGGAGCCAGGCCATGATCGAATCATCCCCCTCACTGACGTGCTCTCGACCCTTCTCTGCCACAACGCGACGAGAGAACCTGAAGCTCTTGCGCGGCGAGGTCTTCGACCTGCTTGTCATTGGCGGAGGGATCACTGGGGTCTCCATTGCGCGGGACGCGGCGATGCGCGGTTTCCGCACCGCCCTGGTAGAGAAAGAGGACTTTGGATCGGGTACCAGCAGCCGATCCGCGCGGATGATCCACGGTGGGCTGCGTTACCTGGAGAATTACCAGTTCGGCCTGGTCTTCCGGTGCTGCAGCGAGCGACGGGAGATGCGAAAGGTCGCTCCCCGCCTGGTGCGGTCGCTCCCCTTCCTCTACCCCCTCTACCTGGGCCAGAAGCCCGCGCCCTGGAAGCTGCGGTTGGGCCTCACCCTATACGACGCACTGGGCCTCTTTCAGAACGTCCAGCCTCACCGCTGGCTAGAACCAAGGGAGGTTACGGAGCGAGAGCCGCTGCTGGGAGGACGAGGGCTCCTCGGAGCAGCTCGCTTCTACGACGCTCAGGTCGATGACGCCCGGCTAACCCTGTTGATCGCCCGGGCCGCCCACGCTGAAGGAACAGTGGTCGTCAACTATGCCAAATCAGTAGATCTTCTGGAAGCCAACGGAAAGGTCCAGGGAGCGGTTGTACTGGATCGGATCAGCGAAGCGGAGTTTGAGCTTCGAGCGCGGGTAGTAGTCAATGCCACTGGCATCTGGGCAGACTCAGTCCGCCAGCAGGATGCACACTACAGGGGAAGCATAATACGGCCCACCAAGGGCATTCACCTCGTCCTCCCTCGCCATCGGCTGCCTACGCAGCACGCCATCGCCTTCGATTCTCCGCGCGATGGCCGTCACATCTTTCTGATCCCGTGGGACAAGCACGCCCTCGTCGGGACCACTGACACCGACTATGAGGGGGACCTGAACAGCCCAGCGGCGACGTGGGAAGACGTGGAGTACCTACTGGAGGCGCTGGCCTACGTTTTCCCAGGGGCACAGATGGGGCCAGATGACATCATCAGCACATTCGCTGGACTGCGGCCCCTCCTCTACGCCGAAGGAGGAACCTACGCCCTCTCTCGCGAGCACGAGATTCTGGAAAGCCCGTCGGGTCTGATCACTATTGCGGGCGGGAAGCTGACCACCGCTCGGCTGATGGCCGAGCAGATTGTGGACCGCGTTGAGCGCAAACTGGAGCGGGAGTTCAGAATCCAGAGCGCGCACGCTTGCCGCACAAAAGAGCCCCTGCCAGCGGCCAAGCGGACGTGGGTGGCATCGGCGGTGGAGGACCAGGAGGCCCATGCCCACCTCATAGATGCCTACGGTGCGGACGCAGCCTGGGTGCTCGCCTACGCCGAGCAGAATGCGGCACTCAGAGAACGGATCGTGCCGGAACTGCCCTACCTGATGGCAGAGGCCCTGTACGCGGTTCAGCACGAGATGGCCCTCACCCTGAGCGACGTCCTCATACGCCGCACCCACGTCATCTATGAAGCGCGAAATGGAGGAAGGGAGCAAGCAAGGGCAGTGGCGGGTGTGATGGCCTCCCGCCTGGAGTGGGATAAGGCAGAGATAGAGCAGCAGACCGCCGATTACCTTGCCCAGGTCGCGCTGACGCAAGCGTGGCGAAGCAAATAGAGGCGCAGCAGCACTGCTGCGCCTCCACGTTCTCTCAGTCCCATCACCTCACAGAACCATCGGCTCCCGGTAGAGCCCGAAAACCTCCCGGAAGACATCCATGACCTCTTGAAGCGTGGCATAGGCTCGTACCGCGTGGAGGATATGGGGCATCGTGTTCTCCGTGCCCTGGGCGGCGATCCGCAGCCGGTCGAGAGCTTGTCCCACAGCGCCATTGTCACGCTCGTCTCGCACCGCTTCCAGACGGGCGCACTGCCGCTCGTAGCCCTCGGGGTTTATCTTCAACAGCGGGATCTCCGGCGCTTTCTCCTCCACATACTCATTGACTCCCACCACAATCCTCCGCCTCTCGTCGATCTCGCGCTGATAACGATAGGCGGCGTCCGCGATCTCCTGTTGGAAGAACCCAGCCTCAATGGCGGGAATCACCCCGCCCAGGGCCTCGATGCGCTCGAAGTACTCATAAGCTTGCTCTTCCATCCTATCGGTCAGCGCCTCAATGGCGTAGGAGCCTCCCAGGGGATCTATCGTGTTTGTGACGCCTGACTCGTGGGCGATGATCTGTTGGGTGCGGAGGGCGATGGTGACCGCACGCTCGCTGGGCAGGGCCAGCGCTTCGTCCAAACTGTTCGTATGTAGACTTTGAGTGCCACCCAACACCGCCGCAAGTGCCTGAATCGCCACCCGCACTGCGTTGATCTCCGGCTGCTGAGCGGTCAGGGTGCAGCCCGCTGTTTGAGTGTGGAAGCGCAGCCACCACGAGCGCGGGTTCTGCGCTCCAAAGGTATGGCGCATCTCCCTGGCCCAGATACGTCGGGCGGCGCGGAACTTAGCGATCTCCTCCAGGAAGTCGTTATGGCAATTGAAGAAGAAGGAAAGACGTGGCGCGAAGGCATCAACATCCAGTCCGCGCTCCAGCGCCCAGCGGACGTACTCCATCCCATCAGCCAGCGTGAAGGCCAGCTCCTGTGCCGCCGTTGAGCCGGCCTCGCGAATGTGATAGCCCGAGATCGAGATGGTGTTCCACTTGGGTAGATGCTGGCTTCCGAATTCGATCGTGTCCGTCACCAACCGCATGGAGGGCGCCGGAGGGAAGATGTACTCCTTCTGAGCGATGTACTCCTTGAGAATATCGTTCTGAATGGTCCCCCCCAGCTCGTCCATCGACGCCCCCTGCTTCTCGGCGGCGGCGATGTACATCGCCCAGATGATCGGCGCCGGTGAGTTGATGGTCATCGACGTGGTCACCTTCTCCAAGGGGATATCGTCGAAGAGCGCTTCCATATCCCGGAGCGACGACACAGCGACGCCACACTTGCCGAACTCCCCCTCCGCCTCGGGCGCGTCGGTGTCGTATCCCATCAAGGTCGGCAGGTCGAAGGCGACGGAAAGCCCAGTTTGACCCTGTTCCAGCAGGTACTTGAAGCGAGCGTTGGTCTCCCCGGCGGTGCCGAAGCCAGCGAACATACGCATAGTCCAAAGGCGCCCCCGGTGCATCGTAGGATGGATGCCCCGCGTGAAGGGGTACTCGCCCGGGAAACCGAGTCCCTCCATATACCCCTCGGCTGCCTCAGTCGAGCCATCCCAACCCAGATCCAGCGGAGTATACAGTCTCTTGACAGGCTCACCCGAGGCCGTAATGAACTCCTCGTACCGTTCCGGCCACCGCTTCAATGTCTTCTCGAGAGCCGTCTCCTCCCACTGCTTGCGTGCCTCTTCCAAATGGTCTTGATTCTCCTTGCTCATCTTCGCTTCCATCCCTTTCTGCGTGTTGGGTCTGCGTTCGTGCCCTCTCTTGAGCCTCTTGAGTTCATGTTAGCGCGTCCAGTGCCTCCTGGGCTGCAGCCTGCTCGGCGGCCTGCTTCGAGGAGCCTTGGCCACGGCCCGCCACATCTCGACTGAGCACAACCTCGGCAGCGAAAATCTTATCATGATCGGGGCCGCTCTCGCCTACGATGCGGTAGCGCGGCGTGACTCCGAACTTGGCTTGGGACCACTCCTGAAGACGGCTCTTGGGATCCCAATCCGCCTGAGATGCCAGTATAGCTCCGGCCGCAGGTTGAAGTAGTCCGTGGAGAAATCGCTGCACCCAATCCAGTCCTCCGTCCAGGTAGAGCGCTCCTATCAGTGCCTCGAAGGCGTCGCCCAAATTGGCCGGGCGTCCCCTACCGCCTCCCTCTTCTTCTCCGCGACCCAGCCGTAGGATCTTCCCCAGCCGGAGTTGAGTAGCGAAATCCACCAAGGTCTTTTCGCGCACCAGCGCTGCCCGCAGGCGCGTCATCTCCCCTTCCTCAAAGTCGGGGTAGCGCTGGTAGATCCAGACGGCGACGGCGAAGCTCAGCACCGCATCCCCCAGAAACTCCAGGCGCTGGTTATCGGGAGCTTCGCGCGGGTGCTCGTTGACGTAGGAGGGATGGGTAAGAGCACGCCGCAGCAGTTCCGCGTCTAGAAAGTGATAACCGATGCGTTTCTGGAAAGCTTCAAGATCCTTCCCTTGCTTCTCGTTGTTCATAATTACCCAGATCCGACGGTCTTCCGCTCCGCCAGCCACCGCCTGTCGGAGCGCCGTCCCGGTGAAAAGCTGTCGTCGCCCACGTGCTCTGCCCTTTCCAATATGGTAGCACGGAACCGCGAGAAGGGCAATCATGGAGGCTCCGCACGAAGATCATCCAGGGGGGGCAGCAGCTCCTGGAACGGCCTGGGGAGGCAATCCCGCCATGACGCGCCGTGGGCGGCAGCCCCTTTCCTCACAGCGGGGGTCAGGAATGCGGCGTCTTGAATCCACTCCCTGTCAGCACGACCACAACCGTCCCCTCCAACCTGCTCCGTAGGCGATCCAGCGCCGCCACGACCAGGGCGGAGGTCGGCTCGACATAGAAGCCCTGGTGCGCCAGACGCCGCTGGGCGGCCAGGGTCTCATCATCTGCGACGGCGACGACTGCCCCGTCGCTTGCGCGCACCGCGGCCAACACTTCGCGACCGCGCACAGGCGCGGCGATGCGCGCGCCTCCGGCCACTGTCTCTTCCTCGGCCACCGGTACCGGTTCATCCGCTCCGTGCGCCCACGCGGTCGCCAAGGGAGCGCAGGCGCTCGGCTGCACGCCGAAGAGGCGCGGCAATCGCTCAATGCAGCCAGCCTGCCGCAGCTCGGCGAAGCCCATCACCAGCCCCAATAGCAGGCTCCCATGCCCTACCGGAAGAACGACTGCATCAGGAGCTGCTGTCAAGTGCTCGTAGATCTCAAAGGCGGCGGTCTTCATACCATGGTGAATCAGGGGATGGTAGACGTGGCTTGCGTATGCGGCCCCTTCCTCAACTACCTCCAGCACCGCTCTCGCGGCCTCAGCCCGAGGTCCCGGCACCGCCACCACCTCCGCACCGTAGGCAGCGATCTGGATCTGTTTGACCGGCGAGGCATGGACGGGGACGTAGACGGTGGCTTTGATCCCGGCTCGGGCAGCGTATGCGGAGAGGCTCGCACCGGCATTGCCGGATGAATCCTCCACCACCGATTTCACCCTCGCCACCGCCAGCGCCGTCGCCAGTACCGAGGTCCCCCTATCCTTGAAGGAACCGGTGGGGTTAAGGGACTCGCATTTCAAATAGACCGAGAGTCCCTCGCACTTCGCCCTCACCAGCGGTGTTCCCCCCTCGCCCAGGGTGACCGGCGTGGCCTCCTCCGGCAGCGGAAGCGCGTGGCGATAACGCCAAAGTGTGTGGTCGCGGGCGTCAACCCGAGCCGGATCGAACCTGGGGGCACCCGCCACTGCCAGCGGCCCGCCGCAGTCGCACCGGAAGCGGAGCGGATCCATCGGGTAGTCCTTCTCACAATGTGTGCAGCGCAGTCGCATTGAACCTCCCTGCTACGGATGGGCAGTAGAAGGTACCAGTTGACCCAGAGCCAGAGGATTCCGGCAGGTCCAACTATCCGCTCAGGGCGGACCGGCCAGGCGCAGCGCGAGGTAAGCCCGGCGGAAGCTGCTGTCCGGGCGCAGGATGCTGTAGGCCGATTCCGGTCGGGCGTTCCCGTAGATGGTGGAGATGTTGAGGTTCCAGAGAATCACGGGCCCCACCCAAGGGGTACCCAACCCAATCTCAAAAGCACGAACAACATACTCAGCCTGCTGTTGTTCGGAGACGTAGCGGGCGTACTCCCAGCCGGTCGTGTCCATTGGCCCCATTCCCTCGATCGAGGGCCAGCCAAACTCCGTGATCCAAATGGGTAGATCCCCGGCTCCATACTCGAGCAGTATAGCCCGGTAGTCCTCCAGCGTGTCGCGGAAGAAGAAGCTGGGATGGTCGTTGTGGGTGGGGGAGACCTGCTCCGGATCGCTGGCGCTGGCGTCTGGGGGATTGGCGAAACCGTAAGGATGTGCGCCAATGGCATCCACCCATTGGGCGACCCCCGCCCCCAACATCCCTCGCAGGAAAGCCCGGTCGTCCATGGCGGTGCCCTCCTCGGTGACGCCGGTGACGCCGGGTGCCCCACTGACGACGACCGCGTCGGGGTCGCCAGCTCGCACCCCCTGAGCTCCCTCCGCCACAAGCGCCACGAACCGCTCTGGATCAATGGTATCGCCGGCCCACTCTCGGCCCAGATTGGGCTCATTCCACAGTTCGTAGGCATCCACCCGTCCCCGATATCGCTCCGCCATCTGCTGTGTGAAGCGACGAAACTCCCCATAGTCGTCCGGAGGGCCAAACCAGGTCGGATCGGAGCGCAGGTACGCCGGGGCGTTGATCACGCTCAAGAGCAGCCGAAACCCAAAAGCGTCGCAAAGTTCTACCGTCCGGTCGAGCTGTTCCCATTCAAGATCCCCTGGCCCATGCTCAATGAGATTCCAATCCACCTGCTGCTTGACCCACTCCACCCCTAAGTCTTGAGCCCAGCGGAGGGTTTGAGTGTCGTCACCGGCGAAGAGATGGACCTGCACCCCGGCTCCCGGCTTGAAGACAGGCGGCGGCAGAGGAGTAGGGCCAGACGGAGGAGGTGGCGGAGGAGGCGGAGGCGACGGTGAAGGAGTCGGCCCTGCGCCCCGGGCGACGGACGGTAGGTAGAGCTCGTAGGCCTCCGCGGGCAGGGGGGGGTTGGGGGTGGGGGTGGGCGCGAAGACGGTCGGGGCGCGGCAGGCCAGCAGGAGTGGTACCAGCGCGAGGAGCGTCAGGGCGCGGAAGAGAATGTGTAGCCTTCTGAGTCTTGCCTTCATGACTTTCCCCACAGGGAAGTATTATACCACAGCAAGGGAGATGGCGAAGGACTCGCCAGGGAGAGCGGTGGTGGGCATCGTGCAAGCATCAGGGGGATCGGCGCCAGACTCTTCCTCAATCCAGACCCTGGCTCACGCCGGCGACTGCAACGGCCAAGATGGCGAGCCCTAACCCAGCAAGCGCCAGCGCGTGAGGCCAGATGGTCGCCAGCACCGCCCCCTTGAGCATGATCCCCCGAATAACCAGCAGATAGTGGTACATGGGGACCACCCTGGCGATCAGCCGCAGCAGGCCTGGCAGGTTCTCCACCGGTACGAGATAGCCAGAAAAGCTCATATCCACCATCGCCAGGATGAAGACGAAGAGAATAGCCTGCTGCTGGGTGCGGGAGACGGTGGAGATGATCACCCCCCAGCCTATCTCAGCCACGACAAACAGCAGGGTGATTCCAAACAGAAGCAGAAACGATCCGCGCAGGGGGATATCCAACAGATGGATCGCCACGCCCACCATCAAGAGGAAGTTGGAGGCGCCGATCATGAGGGCCGGGATCGCCTTGCCCAGCACCACTTCCAACCGACTGAAGGGAGCAACAATCAGCTGCTCCAGCGTACCCAGTTCTCGCTCCCGCGCCAATCCCAGGGAGGCCACCGCCAGGGTGATCTGGTACGTGATGAACCCCACCTGAGCCGGGATGGCGAAATAGCGAAGGTTGAAGGAGGGGTTGTAGCGGACCACGACGCGCAGATCGATGGGCCCGCCGGCCGATAGATCTCGCCCTCCCTGACTGTACTCGGAGACGACGTTTCGGGCGGCGCCCAGGGCGATCGAGCCCACCATACTGTTGGATCCATCGACGACCACTCGAATCTGGGCTGTGCGAGCCGGATGGGCAAGGTCTCGACTCAGCCCCCCAGGGAAGATCACCGCCGCATCAGCAAGACCCCGATCCAGCACGCTCCTCAGTTGGTCCTCACTTTCCACAAAGTAACGGACCACCAACTCCTCCTGATTATCCAGGTTGGTAATGAGCCGCCGCGTGGTGGCCGAGCGGTCCATATCGAGCACGGCAACGTCGAGGTTGCCGATGCGGCGACCGGTGGCCTGTGCCAGCAGCACAAGTTGGAGCATGGGCAGCATGAAGAGGAAGGCAGTCAGCATCCGGTCGCGGCCGAACTGGATGACTTCTTTCCAGACCAGATTCCAGATCCGCGCCAACATCTCAATCCAACCGCTTTTCGAACAGCAAGAGGCTAGCGAGGAGGCCACCCGCCCCCATCCCGGCCAAGATCAGTGCCTGGAGCGCTAGCGGCTCCAGGCTCAGCCCTTTGAGGAAGACACCCCGGCTGACAGTGATGAAATGCGTGGCCGGAAGAACATAGCCGACCAGCTGCGAACCCAAATTGCCAGCATCCACAGGTGTCACCAACCCGGCGACGAAGAAGCTGGGCACAAAGAAGACCATCAGCGTCAGAAACATCGCCGTCTGCTGGCTGTCTACGAAGTTGGCGATAAGCATGCTGAACCCCATGCTGGCCAGCAGGTAGTCGGCAGCGAGGAGCAAATAGAGGAAGAGAGAGCCCCGAAACGGGACTCTGAAATACGCCACTGCCATCAACCAAACCAGGACGAGGCTGACAAGACCGCTGGCAAGATAGGCAGTCAGCTTCCCAAGGAGGTATTCGGTACCACGAATTGGAGTGACTATGAGGCTTTCAAGTGAGCCTGTCTCCTTCTCCCGTGCCAGCGCGAGCGCCAGCGCGAGAGTGGGCATACACAGAACGATGGGAATCAGCCCAGGTACCATGCTCACCAGCGAGTCAAGCGCCTCATTGTACCAGGCCTCACTGCGTACATCCAGCCCCTCTACGACGATCTCAGAGGGGGGCTGAAGGAACCGGTAGGCGAAGGCCGCAGTCCGTCGATCTAGCTCAAGTTCCGCCTGCTGGCCGGAGATGGGATACTCGCCGTCGACCACCGCCTGCACCCGGACCTGGCGACCAGCCCGCAATTCGTCCTCAAAGCCCGGTGAAATCACCAGCCCACCCTCCACGCGGCCGGCAGTCAGCAGGCGATCCATCTCCTCATAGGACGCGACTCGGGCGCGGACTTGAAGATCGCCGTCGGCGGTCAGCGCCTCGACGTACTGGCGAGAGAGCCGACTATCGTCCGCGTCCCACACGGCCAGGTTTACCTGCTGGACTTCGAACGCAAAGATGTAGGAAAGGGTAAGCAGGAGGAAAGTCGGGGAAATCGTGACGAGGAAGAAAGTGCGCAAGTCGCGGAGTATGTGGCGAAACTCCTTGCGGGCAACAGCCAGGGTGCGGCGAATAGACATGGGGGGAGAGGAATTGGGCACGGGCCAGAACGGAATGCGCCGTGCCCGTCCCACCTCACCGTGGCTGGCCGGTCTCGTCGTAGCCGCGTCCCATCCCGCGATAGGTAAAGCCCAGTTCCCGCATCCGGCGGGGATCGTAGACATTGCGCCCGTCGATCAGTACCGGCTCCTTCATCAGGTCTCGGATGCGCACTAGGTCGAGTTGCTTGAACTCGTTCCACTCCGTCACCAGAATCAGCGCATCGGCCCCTTCCGCAACCTCATAGGGATCGGAGCAGAATCTGACATCCTCCAGCAATTGCCTGGCGTTTCCCATAGCTACGGGATCGTAGGCCCGTACCTCAGCCCCTTCGTACTGGAGCAGGCCCACAATCTCCCGAGAGGGGGCATCCCGCATGTCGTCGGTGTTTGGCTTGAAGGAGAGTCCCAGGATACCCACAGTCTTGCCTCGGAAGCCCCCGAGGAGGTGGCGCAGCTTGGTGACAGCGCGCTTCCGCTGGTCGTAGTTGATCTCCGTCACCGCTCGCAGGAGGCTGGGATTGGTGCCGTGCGTGACGGCCATATGGACAAGCGCCCGTACGTCCTTTGGAAAGCAGGAGCCGCCCCAACCCACCCCCGCGCCCAGGAAGTGGGGACCAATGCGGTGATCGCTGCCCATGCCCCGCGCCACTTCCAGCACGTCCGCCCCCAGCGCCTCGCAGACGTTGGCGATCTCATTGATAAAGGAGATCTTGGTGGCAAGGAACGCATTTGAAGCATACTTGATCATCTCCGCAGTGCGTAGGTCGGTGATGATTATCTGCGTCTGCAGAGGATAGTACAGCTCAGAGACCCGCTCCGCTGCCTCACGACTCGTGGAGCCCAAGACAACCCGGTCGGGGTTCATGAAGTCGTGAACCGCGGATCCCTCCCGCAGGAACTCCGGGTTAGAAACGACCCAGAAGGGAGTGTCCGGATCGGGCATGTTCTCCCGCACGATGTCAGCCACCCAGTCGCCTGTACCGATGGGAACGGTGGATTTGTTGATGATGGTGACAGACTGATGCATGCGCTGAGCCACATCGGTAACGGACGCCTCGACGTGAGCCAAGCTCGCCTCACCGCTGGCGCCGGATGGAGTTCCGACGGCGATGAAAATGAACCGTGCCTCCTCCAGCGCCTCGTCATACGAGGTCGTGAAGTCGAGCCGCCCCGCCTTCAGGTTACGCCGGACGATCTCCTCCAGACCCGGCTCGTAGATGGGGAGAATCCCATTGCTCAGGTCGTCCGACTTGTTCTGACTCCGATTCAAGCAGACCACGCGGTTGCCCAAGTCAGCCAGGCAAGTCCCCGTGACCAGACCTACATAGCCGACGCCTATAACGCATATTTCAGACATGTACGCCTCCCTGGTGATGGTTTCGCGCTCCGAAATGGCAAGCCTTGCTCTGCTCCGAACATTCGCTCTGCCGCCGTGCCTGGACGTGGTAATGGAGGCTGACGTGGCGAGCACCGTGTTCGTCGGTGTACGCATCTCGAACAGGCAAGACGGTCTCTATCTCAAACGCCGCCAGCAGGTCTCGCAGCTCAGCTTCATCACAGTAGTGATGAGGGAGATCCTTGTCGCCGGGAGCCTCCCGCAAGTAGACGAAAGTGAACGGTTCAACCTCCTGACAGATCCCCCGTGCCACGTCGGCCCGATAGCGGCTGATATTCTCCTCGACCCTGCCCAGAAAAGTGAGATAGAGATGGCTGCGGGGTCGCAGGACCCGCCGAATCTCGGAGAGAACCACCCGCAGACCATCCAGGGTAGTGTGGTAGATGACGTGAAAGGCCAGCAATCCATCGAAGACATCGGTGGCAAAGGGAAGACGGCCCATGTCGTGCTGGGTCAAGACAGGGAGCAGCCCCCTCTCCCCAAGTTGTGCGGTGCAGGCAGCGAGCCCCGAAGGGGAGATATCGCCGCCCACGACCCTTAGACCCATCTGCGCCAGGTGAACGGTAT
Source organism: Anaerolineae bacterium (assembly GCA_050049355.1). Lineage (GTDB taxonomy): Bacteria > Chloroflexota > Anaerolineae > B4-G1 > DUEL01 > JASFWK01. The sequence continues at coordinate 15,332 of JASFWK010000028.1, forward strand.
GCCGCCCGACCCCACATCCCAAGTCCAACACCCGCCCCCCCGGTTCCATTCCTCGTGCCCACTCCAGAACCGTCGTCTGCGGGTCGTTCCAGCAGCCCACACAACCTGAGCCAGCAGCCCACAGCCGCTCCCAACCCCGAGGCTCACCGGCACGACCCCGCTTCATGACCTACCCGCGCTGGCCCAGGCCGGCGATCTGGCGGATGGCGGTCAGTAAGCCAAGACCGATCTTCAGCGCATCCGCCGGCTGGATGGGAGGGAGCCTCTCCTCGCCGCTCTCGTCCACCTCAACTGAGGCGGAGCGCAGGTACAGGTAGGCCGCGCTCACCCCCAGCAGCGCGCCGAAGACGCCTCCCAGAACCAGCACTCTCTTCCGCAGATTCATTCCAACCTCCTTCTGCTCAACCCCGATCTATCACTGAGATTTCCCGCAGCAGCCCTCGGACCCATCCATAAAGGGTAGCTCTGGCCGTCGCCACGGAGATGAGAGGTCCAGCAATCCTTCGGCACCCCCGCCCCACCGCCCGCTGGATCGCGTATACCGAGCCTCGCACGCGGATGAACCAGCGCGGGAGCACGTGCCACCAACGAAGACGAAGCAGCATGTAGTCGACCGCCAGAGCCAGCGCCGCTGCCACCAGCAGCAGGACGGTCGCCTCGAGGGCCAACAGGATCAGGGCAATATCCCGCAGTACAGACACCGTTCACCCCCGGGTCTTCGAAGCCGATCGAGGTTCTGGTAGAATATCAATTCAGTAATCCGATCTCGGATCGTCACCGCTTCAACGATTCTGCGCTCACCGCCAGGACGTTCGACAAAGCCGCCGCTTTCCTCAACTCCAGTATACCCACGATCCCCCGTCTGTCAACCAATCTACCGCCTGGATTGTCAAGGGCGACGATTCTGACAGATATGGCTGCAGTTGGGATCGAGATGGAGCACTATCCCTGCCTGCGGAGCGTCCTCAGCACCCTCCGCAGCCGCTCCTGCCACCCCTCCTCCACCGACAGCCTCACCTTCCGTCGACCCAAGTGAGCCAACTCGCCCATCTGCCTGGTGAGTTGTGCCTGGTCCGCCTCCTCCAGCCAGTCGGCACGCAACACCAGCTGATCCTTCTCCACCAGGATACTTTTCACGCCGGCCTCCCGGGCCATGACCTTGAGACGAAGCTGCAGCATGAGGTTGCGGGCCAGTTCAGGCAAAGGGCCGAAGCGATCGGCCAACTCCTTTTCGATCTCCTCGATCTGCCCCAGGTCACTCAGGTTCGCCAGCCGCCGGTAGAGCTGCAGGCGCAGGTTGGTGTCCGGCACATATGTCGGTGGAAGACCAATGGGGAGCGGCAGGTCGAGCCGAATGCTGCTCAACGGCTCTGGCGGCGGAGGGCGCCCTTCGCGCTCGGCGCGCATCTCCTCCACTGCCCGAGCCAGCAGCCGTGTATAGAGGTTGAAGCCAACCGCGGAGATATGGCCGCTTTGGCGAGTGCCCAGGATCTCCCCCGCCCCCCGCATCTCCAGATCCCGCATCGCGATGGAGTAGCCAGCTCCTGATTCGCTTGCCTCGCGGATCGTCTCCAGCCGCTGCCTGGCCTCCGGACTGAGGCGGCCAGCGTTGTAGAAGAAGTAGGCATAGGCACGCCGAGCTCCTCGCCCCACACGACCCCGCAGTTGGTACAACTGCGCCATGCCGAACCGTTCCGCCTGCTCCACAATCAGAGTGTTGGCATTGGGGATATCCAATCCGCTCTCGATGATGCTGGTGCAGAGGAGCACATCCACCTCACCCGCGACAAAGCGGAGCATCACCTGCTCAAGCTCTCGCTCCCGCATCTGTCCGTGGGCCACACCAATGGTCGCCTCCGGCACCAGCCGGCCCATCCGCTGGCAGACGCCTTCAATGGTTTGCACTCGGTTGTGCACGTAGAAGACCTGACCCGAGCGTTTCAACTCGCGCAGTATCGCTCGCCGCACCAACTGAGCGTCATAGCGCCCGACATAGGTGGAAATGGGCAACCGCTCCTCCGGCGGCGTCTCAATGACGCTGATGTCGCGCACGCCGGTCAGGGAGAGATAGAGAGTACGCGGAATGGGAGTGGCTGTCATTGTCAAGACATCTACCTCCGTGCGCATCTTCTTCAGCCGCTCCTTGTGAGTCACCCCGAACCGCTGCTCCTCGTCGATGATCACCAGCCCCAGGTCCCTGAACACCACATCCCTTTGCAGAAGCCGGTGAGTGCCAATCGCGATGTCCACCTCCCCGCCGCGCAGCCCTTCCAAGACGCGAGATTGCTCTGCGCGCGTGCGGAACCGGGAGAGCATCTCCACCCTGACCGGAAAGGAATCCAGGCGGTGATGGAAGGTGGTGTAGTGCTGCTGAGCCAGGACGGTCGTGGGAACCAGTAGAGCGACCTGTTTGCCGCCCATCACTGCCTTGAAGGCAGCTCGCAGCGCCACCTCCGTCTTGCCGTACCCCGCGTCGCCACAGACGAGGCGATCCATCGGGCGCAACTGCTCCATATCCTGTTTGACCTCACCAATCGCCTCTGCTTGATCGGGAGTCTCCAGATGGGGAAAACCTGCCTCAAGCTTCGCCTGCCAGGGCGTATCCGGGCTGAAGGCGTGCCCTTTGGCTATCTCGCGGGCGGCGTAGAGTTCGAGCAGTTCTTGCGCCACTTCTTCCACAGCCCGGCGTGTGCGAGCTTTGACCTGATCCCAGTCGGCGGTACCCAGGCTGCTGAGCTTTGGCGGACGGTCGTCGGTCCCAACGTAGCGCGAGAGCCGGTCGGCCTGGTAGACCGGGACATAGAGACTATCTCGTCCGGCGTACTCCACCAGCAAGTACTCTCGCTCTTCCCCTCCCAAGGTGTAGTTGACCAGCCCTCGGAAGATACCGATGCCGTAGTCGACGTGAACGACGGCATCGCCGGGAGTCAGATCAGCGTAGATGGATTCGGGAGCTGGCCGACGGCGGCGGACAGGGCGGCGGGGCTCCGGCATCCGCCAACCGAAGATCTCAGCGTCGGTCAACAGACGGAGCGGAGGTAGATCCGCCCCAGGATCTACACGCCAGAGGACCCACCCGCCGTCCAGTGGTCCCCGAACGAAGATTGGGGCCTGTCGTGAGCGCTCAGCGCTTCGGCTGAGTTCACCGAGGTCCGAACGGGCAGCGCCAGGAGGTTCCCGCAAGTTCTCCACTGGCAATACAAGCCCGTGTCCCTCCTCCCACAGTTCCGTCAGACGGTGGGCCTGCCGGCTGACGATGACTACCTGCTCCCCACCCAGAAGCGCCTTCTCGACGTCGGTCAGCACCTCCCTCAGTCGCCCGCCGTAACGAGGGGCGGGACGGAAGCAGGCTTCAAGATCTCCTTCTGACTGCCTCTCCCCGTGACCAAGGATCAAGAGAGGTCGGTCAGCCAGACCCTCCCGCCAGTCATCCCAGGTCAGATAAGGTATGGGATACCCGGGCGGAAGCCTCCTCTCCCGCTCCTCCCCATCGCGTACCTCTAGGGCCACTTCCTCCAGCTCGGCCCAGTTGTCCGCCAGTTCACCCGGTTCGTCCACCACCAGGAGACCGTCAGGGGGAAGATAGTCCGCCAAGCTGGAGAGGTGGCGGTAGAAGTACGGCAGATAGAACTCCAGGTCCGGGAAGGGAGCTCCGGCGGCCAGTGCCTCCTGCTGGGTGGCCACCTTGTCCGCTACCTCCGGGGGATGATCGGATTCGAACCAGGGGGCAAGCTCCTCCGCCACATCAGGTCCGCGGCGGGGGAGGGGCTCGCGGGCCGGCGTGACCGTCACTGCCTCCAGTTGTGTCTCCGAGCGCTGAGTGGCCGGGTCGAAGCGACGGATAGACTCGACCTGATCCCCAAACAACTCCATCCGAACCGGAAACGGCTCGGCGGGAGGGAAGATATCCAGGATGCCTCCCCGGTGGCTGAACTGCCCCGGTCCCTCCACCACACTGACTCGGTCGTACCCCAGGCCGGCCCAGCGCCGGATGGTTCTGTCCAGATCAAGGAGTTCTCCCAGGCGCAGCGTGCGGGTCCCCTGGCGGAACTGCTCTACGGGCATTGTGGGATGCATCAGGGCCCGGGCCGAGGTGACCACCACTACACCCGTAGTCTGGTTCGGCGAGAAGGAGGCCAGGCGAGAGAGGACAGCCATCCGGCCAGCAATCGTCTCTCTAGGCCAGGGGGCCTGCTCATAGAAGAAGCCCGGGGGGTGCGGAAAGCGCAGGACACAATCCGGTTGGGGATGCCAGTGACACAGGGATTGATAGAGAATGCGGGTCCTCTTCTGCCTTCCGACGACCAGAACGGGACGGCCCAGCTCGCTCGCCAGGGCAGCCAGGAGCGCGGGACGGACCGACCGCAGGAGGCCGAGCGGGAGCGGGGTGCCCCCGGCCTGGAGATCCTCCCGAAGTGCACGATAGGCCGGGAGCGCATTGAACCAAGCCAGTAGTCCAGAGACGTTCATTACACTAGCTGCTAGATCTGCGCTTCATCTTGCGATTCGACAGGCGCGCCCACCTTACTTTCCACTTGAAGACCCAGAAGAGCTTTGGTTATGCTGACCCATCGCTTCCTCGATCCCTCTCGTCAGCCAAGTCTCAATGGCCAAAACGGCCCGCCCCAGCGCCTCCTCAAGGACGGGCTCCTCCTCCGGGGAGAAATCCCGCAGCACGTAGTCGGCGGGATCCATTCGCCCAGGCGGCCGGCCGATCCCGATGCGAAGGCGGTGGAAGCTCTGGTTGCCCAGCTCCTGGATGATGGAGCGCATCCCCCTGTGCCCCCCGCTGCCTCCCTCAGGCCGCAGGCGAATCGTGGCCAGGGGGAGATCCAGGTCATCATAGACCACCAGCAGGCGTGCCAACTTCACCTTATAGAACTGAACTAATGCAGCGACGGCCCGCCCGCTCTCGTTCATGAACGTCTGGGGCAGTGCCAGCACCACGTTTCGCCCGGCGATGGTGCCTAGAGCAACCTTGGCCCGCCTCTTGCGGCGACCGAACGACAGGTTATGGGCCGCCGCCAAACCATACACGCAGCGGAAGCCCGCATTGTGGCGGTTATGGGCGTACCGGGCACCGGGATTGCCTAGGCCAACGATGAGATGAGTTTCAGACTCCATATTCCAACCTGGGGCCACCAAGACACCAAGGGGCTGATCAGTCAGACCAGCCCCTGGCGTTCGAGAGCGCGTTAACAGAAAGCGAGTATCCGCTACTCCCTACGTCCCGGAGGGCCGGGGCCGTATTCGCGCAGGTAGTAGCGAACACCAGCCTTGCCAAAGAAGTACAGCCCCCAAAGGCCGAATAGCAGCAGGGCGATCCTCATTCCCCTGAAGAAGGCACCGCGCAGCCGTCCCAGGTCGAGGAGAAGCTCGTCATCCTCGCCTCCTTCTTCACCCGCTTGGGGAACCGTCGTCTCGCCTCCACCGGGCCCAGGAGCAGGAGAAGGGCGCGGGGTGGACGTGGGAGGCTGCTCAACCGAGGGCGGTGTGGGAGTTACTGGAACCGCGGTGGGAAGCGGTTCCGGCGTGTTCGTCGGAGGAGGCGTCGCAGTGACCGCCCCGTTACTCACCGTGACATTGAGAACGAAGTAAATTGGATCATCTGGCCCGGTGCGTCCATCACGGTAGCGGGCCAGGGCGAGAGTGTAGACACCGTCGGGCACCACCGGCTGGCCATCCTCCGTGAGGGCCGTGGTATCCCAGGTTGCCAGCACGTCATTGACCACTGGCTCCTCCACGCCGAAGACGATCGTTGCCCACTGAGAATCCGCCGTCGGCGCAGGACCTGGAGCATAGAGCACGCCATAGGAATCAAAATTGGGATGAGTGACCGTGCCGGTGATCTCGACCACCCCGTTGACGGTCGCGTTGTCGCTGGGGAATGTGATGACGTAAAGATCCTCTTGCGACAGAGGGGCAGCTAGCAGTTCCCCCTCGGCCAAGCCAACAGACCCCAGCAGGATGAGTGCCGCCAGAGCCATCCTCCACTTGGGCATATGGGCTCCTGATCAATTGACTCTTGCCGCGCGCATCTCACGAGAGGCCTTTCGAAACCGGTTCTTAAGAGAAGAAATCCAATGTCTAGAAGCGCACGGCAATTTATTGAAGCTTAGGCAAAGAGGAAGTTTAACACAAAAGAGGGGGGATGACAAGGTCATTTGAACCCCGCCCCCTACCCTTTGTCCAGAGCCAGATGTCTAGAAAGCACAAATGTCACGGGCCAGCAAGCGTCACCAGTCCCGTCGGTGTTCGCCAGAGGAAGCTCGTGTATCTACCCCCGATACGATCAAGATCCAGGCATTCGACAGAACAGCCTGGCGGGGAGACAGCCGCCAGCGCTCAAGCTGATGCCTGGTTGGGACCCCTCGCGGAACCCAAGCAGCCCACACAGTGTG
>JASFWK010000099.1:0-7953 GCA_050049355.1 Anaerolineae bacterium
TCTACTGGGCAGCACCTTCGCCCTGGCGGCCCGCCTCATCCGCGCGCCTGACCCCGGCGCCCGCGCATACCTCTGGGAGAGCAGCGGGGCAGTCTTCGGTGGCATCGTCTTTAGCTTTCTGCTCATCCGCTGGCTGGATCCGCTCCAGACTGCGCTCCTGGTCGGTGGACTCAACCTGACCACTGCGGCTGCTCTGCTGCTCCCACGTTCACTCAGCCGTTCACTCCCCTGCCCTACCGCTCCCCTGCTCCTCGGTTCACTCGTCCTCCTGACCATCGGCGCCCTGGTGGTAGGTCACGCTCTACACACCACCACCCTCTCCTGGCAGTGGTCCGACCTGATCTTCGCCACCGATTCCCCGTACGGACGCCACAGCGTGGTGGCCCGGGCGGGTCAACGCGCCTTCTTCACAAACGGCCTGCTGACCTTCGAGACGCAGTCTACCTTCCCCGAAGAAGTCGTCCACCTCCCGCTGCTGGCCCATCCAGCCCCACGCTCGGTCCTGCTGGTGGGGGGCGGGGTGGCAGGTGATCTGCGTGAGATCTTGGGTCACCCCACGCAGGAGATCGTCTACGTGGAGTTGGATCCGGCAGTGATCCGGGCAGCACGAGAGCACCTCCCACACCACCAGGCAGCGGTGCTGGACGATCCACGGGTCCATCTGATCTTGAGCGACGGCCGCCGCTACGTCCAGACCGCCGATCGAGACTTCGACGCCATCATCCTGGACCTGCCGGAGCCGTCGACAGGGGCTCTCAACCGCTTCTACACGCAGGAGTTCTTCACCGAGGTCCAGGCGCTCCTCAATCGCGGAGGGATACTCTCCCTCGGCCTGCCCTCAGCGGAGAACTACTGGAGTCCGGAACTGGCGCGGCGCAATGCCAGCGTCTACTGGAGCCTGCGAGAGATCTTCCCCCACGTCCTCGTCCTGCCCGGGGAACACAACTTCTTCCTGGCCTCCGACCAACCCCTGCCGTCCGCCCCTGAGGAGCTTAGCAGCCAGATGGAGGAGCGGGGAATCGAACCTCGCCGGGTGACCCCCGATTACATCGAATACCTCTTCACCACCGACCGCTTCGCTCAGGTGCAGGGGGAACTTGCCGATATGGGAGACGTGCGGCGCAATCGGGACCGGCGTCCCATCTGCTACTACTACGACCTGGTCCTATGGCTCTCCCGTTTCTACCCCCGGTTGCTGGGGGAACTCCGAGAGCTGCCTCTACAGATAGGGACGCTGGTGGTTCTGGCGGGGATGATTGGCCTGGCCCGATGGCGGCGGGGGCTCGCCGTCCCCCTGGCGGTGGCGGCCGTGGGGTTAGCGGAGATGGCGCTGGAGGTGGTGATCCTCTTCGCCTTCCAGATCGGCCACGGCACCCTGTACGGGCGGGTGAGCCTGGTGGTGACGGTGTTCATGGCCGGACTGGTGGCAGGGGCGTTGGCAGGGCGACGACTCACCCAATGGGCCCACCAGGTGCTGTTGGGGATCGTGGGCGGGGTGGCGGCTCTGGGCGCGCTGCTGACGGCGCTCCCCGTCAGCGCGTCAGTGCTGGCCTACGTCCTGCTGGCACTGGCGGCCGGAGGATTCGCCGGAGCAGCTTTTCCCTTGGCGCTGACGCTGGTCAGCGTAGAGGAGAGCCAGGCGGCGGGGCTTCTGTACGCCGCCGACCTGGCTGGAGGGTGTTTGGGAGCGCTGGTGACCGCCGCCCTGTTTGTCCCGCTGCTGGGTCTCGATCAGACCGCTGTGCTGATTACGCTGGTAGGCGTGGCGGGCATGGTGATGTTGATATAGTCGACTACTCTGGCAAATCGGGATAGAAGTCGACCGCTGCCTCCGGATCGGTATAGGCGACAGCTCCCGCCCGACCGGCCACAGCCTCTGGCACGAGAGTCACCCCCGTGATCTGCGCTACCTGCTCCTCCAGGAGCTCCAGCGGTACCGCAAGAGCCACCAACGTGCGCTCGTCGTTGATCCAGTAGCGCACCGCCTCGGACTCCTCCGCCCAGTCCTCCACGGCTGGATCCCACACCAGGAGATAGGGGACGTACGCCCCGCCGAGGGGGTCATAGTAGACTCCTATCGCTGCCTCGTCCCCCAAGTCGGGATTGATCGAGCGCGATCCGGGTAGCCTGCCAGTAGCGGTGTCCCCATCTAGATCCAGCACGAAGAGCCAGTCGCTCCGCACAGGCATTGAGGCTGGAATGGGCTCGTAGAGGGCGATCCAGAGAACGGCCTCCCCTTCCTGCATCCACCCCGTCAACTCAGGCGGAAGGTCCTCCGTCCCGCCCAGCACCACTCGCCGGTCGTCATCCACGCTGGCGTTGCGGATGTCCACCCCAGCCGGCGGCTCCGAGACCGGCGCGCCTGTGGAGTAGCTACCTACATCCTGCCGTGGGTCGGCCTCCGCAGACGTTATCGGCACAGGCGTGGCGGTGGGTGTGGGGGTGGGCGTAGACGTGGGGGTGGGGGTGGGCGTGGGCGTGCAGGCGATCACATGGACGACAGCTCGCCCCCGCTCCCCTCCCGAACCAGCCGCCACGATCTCGAAATCCCCCGGCTGGCCCGCGACGTAGCGACCCTGCTGGGAGATCTCTCCGCCTCCCGTCGCCGCCCATTCCGCATCCTCCAGAGGAGGCTCTATTGAGAAAGTGACCTCCTGACCCGGACAGAGGGCCGCCTCGGCGGGGAGGACCTGCAGCGCGGCGACCCTCTGACCTGGCTGGACCAAGGTCACCGCGTTCGCCATCCCACTCACCACCACAACGGCGACGATGAGAATCGTCACCCAGGAAAGAATCATCCGTACCCGTTCACCCAACATTTCCCTACCCTACTCCTGCAGAACTTCCACGATGGTCTCCGCAAACTGATCGGCCGCCTGAGGACCAGAAGCGGTCACGATCCGTCCATCCCGCTCCACCACCTCGCCGGTACAGATGGCCCCCTGCGCCTCCAACTCTGGGCGGTAATCCTCCGCGTCGAACATTGTGACCTCTCTCCCCTCCAGAACTCCCGCCCGGGCGAGGGCCATCGGTGCGAGACAGATCGCCGCCAGCACCCTCCCCTGCTCCACTGCCTCCCGCGCCACGCGGTGCACCTCTTCATCATCCCAGAGAGCTACGGAACCGCTGCCCCCCACGAAGACGACGGTGTCGTAGTTTGCTACATCGACGTCGCTCAGGGCGAGGTCGGGCTGCACCTCCGTACCGTGCATACCCCTGGCGACCTCCATCGAGAGGGAGGCCACCTGGACAGCGTACCCCGCCTCCTCGAAGATGGCACGCGGTTCGCTGTACTCGGTGTCGTTGAAATCGCTTGGGGCGATGACCAGCAGCGCGGCCCAGGTCCTCTCCGGCGCCTCCGGAACCGCGAGGGGAGACTCAGACGGTAGAGGCGATATCGGCGAAATCGGCGATATCGGCGTCGGCACCACACTCGGAGGCTCGGTGGGGACGGGTGTGCCTGTCTTACAGGCAGTCAGCGCCGCCAACGCCACGAGGAACACAACTAGAATCCTTCTCACCGACCAGCCCCCTTCTTCGTTCATCGATCCACCTCCTGGAATCGAAAGCGAGCCGCCTGCCGGGTAGCCGAGTGGACGAGGGCACTCTCGGAAACGCGCCATCCACAAACCCAGACGATGTCCCCGCCCGCGACCAACAGTGGCAGCTGTTCTCGCCAGTGACGGGGGATTTTGGCGTTGATCATCCAATCTGTCAAGCGAGGGGCGTGATCGCCCATCCCCTGGGGGTTGAACCGATCCCCCGTCCGCCGGGTGCGCAGGATCAGAGGCTCCCCCAGCGCGTCGGTATCCAAGTATGCCGTCCATTGATCCGGGTTAGCCTCCACCTCGGCCAGTGACCATTCCTCTGGCAGTGCCGCCTCGACGGACCACCCCTCCTCCGGCAGCGGTGTAGTGCCGGGGAGGGCTACCTCCATCTCAACGTCAGACGGCAGCGTTGGTCCCTCCAGAGGCCGCTGGTATTCCGCCGATGCCACCGTCAATCGGTCGTATCCCACGTTGAGCATGAGTCCTCCAGGCAAGGTGGACTGCGCGCCGGTCTCCCCCTCGGTGGCCACACGGACGGCGTTCTCCACGTGCACGAAATCCACATCCCGCACCGAGGGGCGCAGTCGATAGGCCGCTCGCCGGATCAGAGCTCTCTTCAGAGAGAGATGCTCCTCTGCCCAGGCTTCCCGGTCAAGAACGATCGCCTCCTCCGTCTCCTTCAACACCACCCTCTCCCACGCTCGATCCCTCAGCTGCTCCAGCAGGGCATAATCGGCACCTACGACCTGAGCGGTATGCCGCAGGCAGCGGCGGAGGTTGGGGTTACAGCTCTCCAGCAGCGGGATAAGCTCATGTCTCAGCCGATTCCGGAAGTAGGTGGTGTCCAAGTTGGAGCGGTCGAAACGGGGCTTCAGTCCATGCTTGACGCAGTACCGCTCGATCTCAGTACTGGGCACCTCCAGAAGGGGGCGAACGAGAAGGGGGGGAGAGGGCGGAGACGCGAGATCGAGAACGTCCTCCAGAAAGCGGTAATTGGAGAGAGGGGTAGCAGGCAGCATTCCCCGCAGTCCCGCCGGCCCGGTCCCCCGCAGGAAGTGCATCAGCACCGTCTCTGCCTGGTCATCGCCGTTGTGGCCAACCGCGATCTTGACCGCTCCGACTTGCCCGGCGACGTAGGCCAGGAAGGCATAGCGGACCCGCCGCGCGGCTTCCTCAAAGGCAAGTTTGTGGTTCTCGGCGAAGGCTGGCACATCCCGCCTGACAATCGTGGCCGGCAGACCCCACTCTCGAGCCAGGTCAGCCACGAAAGCCGCGTCGGCGTCCGCCTCCTCGCCGCGCGCCCCGTGGTGGAGATGAGCCACATGAAGCCGAAGTCGGTAGTCTGCCTGCAGCCGCGTCAGGAGATGGAGCAGACAAAGGGAATCCGGGCCACCGGAGACACCGACGACCACTCCGTCACCGACAGCCAGCAGGTCGTGACGCTGGATGAAATCACGAACCTGAACCAGAAGATCCACTGGGTAGACTACACTACCTTATAGACAGCATCCCCCGCCCGCGCCCGCTCTGCCACCTTGACGCCGACCTCATCGCCGGCGCCCGCCTCGGCCACGTCGCTGCCCTCAATCTGCATGGAGGTGACCTCCTGCTGGAAGTCCGTGGTGTAGCCCTGAATGTGGATCGTGTCGCCCACTGCCAGGTCGTCGGTGAGCGAGATGCCTATCACCTTGATCTTCCCGAACCAGTGCGAGACCGTGCCGATCTGCTTCTCCTCCATCTTCCCCTCCTCGAATCCCCTACAGGCGGATCACTGCACCACAGTACTCACATTTGACCTCGCGCATTCCTCGCACGACGGCCATATCAAGCGTCGCCCCGCAGGTAGGGCACTTGGTCGGTACTTCACGCGCCGCCTCGGCTACCGCCTCCTCCTTCGGTCGCGTCCGCTCCTCGCTGATCTCACCCGAGCGCACCCGTCCAATCAACCCGGCCCACTCCTCATTGTCGGCACCACGCAAGCGAAGCGTGACGTCGCTGAGATCGGCCTCAGGTCCGAAGACCAGTTCCAGCATCTCCTTGCGCCCCAGAAACCCCTTCTGGCTGGCCTTGACATCCTCCACGTGGCCGATGGGAACCTCGAACACTAACTCCTGCACCTCTTCCTTCTCGGTGGCGATGAACAGTACCTTCTTGGTGGCCACCTTCTCCTTGCGCTCGAAGATCAGGCGCTCGTCGGTCAGGTAGAGAATGCCCTCTGGACCTTCCTTCTCACTCTCCATGTACTGCGCCCGACAAGCCGCCACGGGGTCTTCCGCCGGGTACAGCTGGAAGCTGGCTTCGTCCACCTGATCGAGCAGCCAGCGGATCTGCTCCACCTTCGAACGGGTCTGGTTTACATTCGTCCTGAGGGTTCCGTACATAGCCTCGATCGCCGATTGCGCCGCCCCCACTTTGCGCTCCAACGTCTCGAGGGCAGCCTCGGCTTGGGCCACGTCAGCCGTCTGACCGCTCGCAGCCCGGCGCAAGGCGTGGGTCGCCGAGTCGGCCTCCCGCTCAAGGTCGCGAACGCGTCGACCCATCTCGGAGGACAGGCGGCCTTGCACTTCCTCCCACTGCTCCGACAACACACTGACCTTGTTATCCAGGAAGCTGCGGAAGACGTAGCCGCGGGTGCGGAGTTCCTCGATCCCGGGCGGGAGCATCGCCAGAGCGGTCTCGATCTCCTCAATGTCGTCCCGCATGTCGGTCAGCAGCACCGCTTCCTGCAGATCACCGAACTGGCTCTGAAGTCCCTCCAGCTTCTCAACGACCTCTTCACTTACGCTTCCCGCCGCGACGACCTCGCTTGCCTTTGGCCTCCTCTTCCTGGAACTGACACGGGTCTTCGAGGATTCCCTCGGCTTCTTCGATGTCTTCGACGGACGTCTACCCTTATCAGACTTCTTGGCGCTCATTCCCCACCTCCTGCACTAGTGGCTACTGCCGAGCCCCTCTTCGCCCATTGTGGAGCGTAGATACGCCTCCATGAAGTCGTCCAGACAACCATCCAGCACCGCCTGGGCGTTGCCAGTCTCGTGGCCGGTTCGATGGTCCTTGACCATGTGGTAGGGATGAAGGACATAGGAGCGAATCTGGTTCCCCCACCCGGCATCCACGTGCTCTCCCTTCAGCTTGTCGAGTTTCTCTTGGCGCTGTTTCTCCTTCAGTTCCATCAGCCGGGCGCGAAGCACTCGCATCGCCATCCGCTTGTTCTGAGCCTGCGAGCGCTCGTTCTGACACGAGACGGTGACGCCGGTGGGGACATGGGTGATCCGAACAGCAGTCTCGTTCTTCTGCATGTGCTGCCCGCCCGCGGTGGAAGCCCGAAAGGCCTCTATCTGGAGATCATTGGGGTCGATCTGCACAGCTTCCGCCTCGGGCAGATCAGGCCAGACCTCCGCCAGGACGAACGAGGTGTGACGGCGATGGGCAGCGTCGAAAGGAGAGAGACGAATCAGGCGGTGGACTCCACGCTCAGCCCGCAGATAGCCATATGCGTAGGGGCCAGAAATGGCCACGGTAGCTCGCTTGATGCCCGCCTCATCGCCAGTGAGCCGATCCACTATCTCCGCCCGATACTCCTGCGATTCAGCCCAGCGCAGATACATACGCAGCAGCATCTCGGCGAAATCCTGGGCATCGGTCCCCCCCGCCCCGGCATGAAGTGCCAAGATGGCATCCCCCCGGTCGTAGGGACCAGAGAAGAGGAGCCGAAACTCCAAGCGTGCGAGTTTCCTCTCCAGACGCTCGGCCTCGGCGGTCAGCTCCTCCGCCAGACCCTCGTCCTCCAGCTCAGCCAGCTCCAGCGCATCGGTCACCCGCTGCTGCAGCCCAAGCCAGGGTTCAACTTCTTCCCGCAGGGCGGCCAGACGCCGCATTGCTTGTTGAGCTTTCTCGGTATTATCCCAGAAGTCGGGCTTGGCCGCCTCCTTCTCCAGTCGAGCGATCTCTCTCTTCTTGCCGGCCAGGTCAAAGATGCCCCCGAAAGTCAGAAAGCTGCTCTCGGAGGACTAGGAGCCGATCCTGCAGACCTTCCATACAAACACTCCCTAGCAACGCTCTATCACTCAGTAACTCGCCGCCCTACGCTGCGTCCAACTGGGAGGTACAGTGCGGGCAGCGTGCAGCCCCAAGGGGGATCGAAGACAGGCAGTATGGACACTCCCTGGTGGCGGGCTCGGGCGGCGCTTCTTCCCTACGCTGCATTCGATTCACCTGACGAATGACCAAGAACATCACCAGAGCCACGATCAAGAAGTCAAGGATCGTGTTGAGGAAAACTCCATAGTTGATGGTAGCCGCACCGGCCTCCTGCGCCGCCGCAAGCGTATCATACTCCCGCCCTGACAGATTGAGGAACAGATTAGAGAAATCCACACGGCCCAGCAGCAGCCCAACTGGCGGC
>JASFWK010000100.1:0-7876 GCA_050049355.1 Anaerolineae bacterium
CAGGACAAGACCTACGACGAGATCCAGGCCCAGTGGTACGATCCTTACTATTGGACTGGCGTCCACCACCAGGTTGAGGAGATTGACAGGCGGATCGAACAGTTCAACGAGAGAACAGGGCTATTGGAGGAACTATACAAGTAACCCGCCCACCGGGCGCTCGCTTCCGTGAGTTCTCGCAGACGACGCCAGGTCATGATGCCCTTGGAAGGTAGGGCAGTCACTCCATCGCACGCCGCTCTATTTCGGGCCTCTGTGTCTTCGTCAGTTGTCTCAGGCCGAGAATGCAGGTATACTCGTGTAGAGGAAATCGGCCATCGGAGAAGAAGAGCTATGACCCACCCACACTTTTCCATCATCGCACCGGCCTTCAACGAGGAGAAGACCCTCCCGGAATTCTACCGCCGCGTGAGAGAGGTAATGGATGATCTGAGAGAGCCGTGGGAGCTGGTCCTTGTCAACGATGGCAGCACCGATGCGACTCCAAAGGTGATGCGGCAACTCCACGCTCAGGACCCGCGCGTCCGCATCGTGGATTTCGCTCGCAACTTTGGCCATCAAATCGCTGTTACGGCCGGTTTGGATCACGCACGCGGAGAGGCGGTCGTCACCATCGACGCCGACCTTCAGGACCCCCCCGAGGTCATCGCAGACCTGATCGCGCGCTGGAAGGAGGGGTACGACGTGGTCTACGGCGTGCGGGCGGAGCGGGAGGGTGAGACGTGGTTCAAGCTCTTCACCGCCCGACTCTTCTATCGCCTCATCGCCGCTCTTACCGACGTTGAGATCCCGATGGAGGCGGGCGATTTCCGCCTGCTGGATCGCCAAGTGGTGAAGGATCTGCAGCTCATGCGGGAACACCGGCGCTTCATCAGGGGGCTAACCTCGTGGGTAGGTTACCGGCAGATCGGCGTTCCCTACGTGCGCCAGGCCCGCTTCGCCGGAGAGACCAAGTATCCCTTCCGCAAGATGTTTCGCCTGGCCCTGGACGCCGTCACAGGCTTCTCCGACCTGCCGCTCAAACTGGCCACTATCTGCGGCTTCACTCTCATCGGACTCGGCCTCGTTCTGGGCATAATCCTGCTGGGACTGCGGCTGGCCGGCAGAGCCCCCCTGGCCGGGCAAGGAATTGTGCTCACCGCCGTCCTCCTTCTGAGCGGTACGCAGTTGATCTTCTTGGGCATCGCGGGCGAGTACGTGGCCCGCATCTATGAGGAAGCGCGTGGCAGGCCCCTCTACGTCATCCGTGAACTCGTCGGCTTCGAGGGGAGCGAATAGGCTCCCGTCATTGCACCGTCAACTGGTCCATGGGCCTACCACCCGCCCGTCTCCGCAGCTGGCGGACGAGCCCACTGCATTGACCGTGGGAGGCTTCCCCTTTCAGCGAATTTGCATTATAATTGGCGGATTCAAAAATGAACTAAGGAGGATTTCCCTGTGGCAAGTGTGAGGTGTAGGTATCTATCCGCTCTATCGACACTCTTTCTCGCCCTGGTCCTTCTCGTCTCCGCCTTGCCTGTCCACGCCCAGACCAAGACCTTCTACTGGGAGAGGTTCGATGTGGAGATCAACGTCCTCGACAATGGTGACTTCATCGTCGAAGAGAAACAGGTGATCGAGTTCACGTCAGGCACCTTCACCTTCGGCTACCGATCGATCCCCGCCGATCGGCTGACATCGATCTCCGACGTGGAGGTCTGGGAGGACGGCCAGCCGTGCAATTTGGAGGTCGAGGAGGAAGATGGCGAGTACAACATAAGATGGTACATGCTCGAACCCCGCAGCGACTCGCGCCACACCTACATTCTCCGCTACACCGTCCACGGAGGTCTGCGCTACTACGACGGCGGCGACCAGCTGTGGTGGAAGGCGGTCTTCTCGGATCGCTCCTTCCCCGTCCAGGCCTCCGTTGTCACCGTTCATCTGCCCGAAGGGGCGTTGGCGGGGAGAGCGGAGTCCTACGAGACCGAGGCAACTGTCTCCGGTTTGAACACGCAGAGTGTCACCTTCACGGCCCAGGAGACCATCGGTCCAGGTCAAGAGTTAGAGGTGCGGGTGCAGTTCCCCCACGGCGTGGTGGGCGGTGGACCAGCTGCCTGGCAGCGGCTAGAAGACGCAAGACCCATGTTGAACCTGGCGTTGGGAGTGGGCGGCGGCCTCATTGCGGTGGTTGGGCCACTCCTCCTGCTTCTCCTATGGTACGCACGAGGGCGTGACCCCCGCATAGATCTCCCGACCGACTATATGACCGAGCCCCCCTCCGACGCACCTCCAGGCACGGCAGGTAGTCTGGTGGACGAGACCGCCGATATGCAGGACATCCTGGCAACGCTGGTGGACCTGGCCCGACGTGGGTATCTGGAGATCGAAGAGCAGCCATCGTTCAGTCTGTTTGGCCTCGGCGGCTCCAACGACTTCATCTACCGGCGCACGGACAAGCCCGCGGACGACCTGCTTCCCTTCGAGAAGACGCTGCTCAGGGAACTGGTGGGCCGCAGCGGCGAGCGGCGAATGTCCGATCTGCGCAACAAGTTCTATACCGCCATTCCAGAGATCAAGAGGAAGCTGTACGACGAGATGGTCAGCCGGGGCTACTTCCGCTCTCGCCCCGACAAGGTGCGCAAGGCCTACACCGGCATAGGCGTGGCAGGCTTGCTTGTCCTCTTGTTTGCGGGAGGGTGTCTGGTAGCCAGCTTCTCCAAGTACTCAGGCGCCGTCATCTGTCCCGTGATTGCCCTGGGCGCGACGGCGGTCGGGTTGATCATCACCGGACGGCACATGCCAGTGAAGACCCGCAAGGGAGCGGAGGAGGCCGCGCGCTGGCGGGCCTTCAGGCAGTACCTGGAGGAGGTCGAGCGGTATGCCGATCTCGAGGAGGCCACCGGCCAGTTCGAGAAGTACCTACCCTACGCCATAGCCTTCGGGATAGATCGAACCTGGATCAGGAAGTTCAGCCGCGTCCAAACCACCCCAGCCCCAGCGTGGTATGTACCGATGCCCATTCGCTCAGGCGGCTCATATCGCAGCAGCCGGGCCGGGCGAGGCCTTCCGTCCGGCCGTGCACCAGGGCTTGCTTCTCGCCCCCCGGCCCCTTCTCTAGACTCGGCGAGCCGTGGTTTGGGAGCCAGCCTGGACCACATGTCCCGAGGCCTGGGGAGAATGCTGGACGTCGCAGGCAGCACTTTCGCCAGCCGCCCCAGTAGCTCCGGCGGTGGCGGTGGCGGTGGATTCAGCGGTGGCGGTGGCGGTGGTGGCGGTGGTGGTGGCGGCGGTGGCGGTGGGTTCGGGTAGATCCCCGGCTCGCTGACCAATCAAACCTGGACTAGGAGAGACTGATGAACACAGGACGGACTATCGGCACCATCCTCATCGTGGTGGGCATGCTTGGCCTCCTACTGGGAGCTGTTGTTAGCTTCACCTCCGCACAGACGCAGGGTGGAAAGGCCGTCGGCCTGGCACTCACGGGCATTCTGGCCGCTCCGCTCCTCGCTGTGGGCGCGTATCTGCTCATCCGCGGCCAACGGGAGGAGGCAGCGATGGCAGTCGTCCGACAGGAGAAGAAACTCTTGGGAATGATCGCCGCTCAGGGCCGGGTCAACGTGGCTGAAGCGACACTGGATCTGGGAGTAGACCGGGACCAGGTCAAGGAATACGTCTACGACCTGGTCAGCAAGAAGCTCTTCACCGGCTACATCAACTGGGACGACGGAGAGCTTATCTCTGTGGATGCGGCCAGGATGGAGACCAATAAGTGCCCCCACTGCGGTGGAGAACTGGAACTGGCGGGAAAAGGGGTTGTCGAGTGCCCCTACTGTGGGACGGAGATATTCCTTAGCTAGCTGCGTCCCACGCTGGCGTTTTGTGCGACGTGCAAGACGTACACTAGCAGGAGGGAAGACAATGGGAGACCTATACGAGCGGGTTAGCGAGGCCCGGACCGGGCTGGAGAAGTTGCTGGGCAGGATCCCCGGATACAAGGGCTACAAGGAAAAGGAAATGCGCCGGGAGTCCGACAAGCTCCTGCGCGAGACCGTGGCAAGGCAGATGGAGGCTCAGCGCAAGCGCATGGATGACCTGCAGAAACAGCTGATAGCCGCGGGACGGCTGGAATACCTGGATGAGATGGGAAATGCCGTTACCAAGCTGCAGACCTTCATCGACAGAGTGGAGAAGGCGACATACGGCTACGCTGGCCTCTTCGACGCGGTTCGGGTTCGCGAGGAGGAGCTCGACCGCCTCTATGACTTTGACAATCAGCTAATGGGGTACGCCGAAAGACTTTCGGGAGCCCTGGACAACCTGGAGACCTCGATACCGGGCGGTGAAGGGTTGGCCGAGGCCGTTCGGCAGGTATTGGACATCTGCAGCGAGGCGAACCGTACCTTCGACGAGCGCGAGCAGGTCGTATTGACGGAGAGGTAGTCTGATAGGATCTGAGGAGGGAGAGAAATGGTACGAATATTCGATGTCGTAGAGTTCGTTGACGAGTTGGGAAACGAGATCGTACACCGTATCCCCGAGCGCGGTTCGGGCGATTTCCGGATTGGCTCACAGGTGATCGTGCGGGAGAGTCAGGCTGCTGTCTTCTTCCGCGACGGTAAGGCTCTGGACGTCTTTGGCCCTGGCCGCCACACCATCAGCACCGCAAACATCCCCCTGCTGGTTGGTCTCATCGGCAAGGCCTTCTCCAATCAGACCCCCTTCAAGGCAGAGGTCTACTTCGTCACCACACGAGAGCTGACCGATATGAAATGGGGAACGCCGGAGCCAATCACCATCCGCGACTCTGTGCTCCGCATGGCTCGGCTGCGTGCATTTGGCACCTACGGGATGATGGTCGCCGATCCTCAGCTCTTCGTCAACAAGATCGTCGGCACACAGGGGCTCTACCGAACCAACGACGTGGAGAAGTTCTTCCGCAGCATCGTCATCACCAAACTGACTGACCTACTGGGAGAGATGGGGAAGTCTATCCTGGACATCCCGGCGATGATGGAGGAGCTAGCAGCTGGGGTGCGAGCCAAAGCGGTTGACGACTTCGGCGCGCGAGGGATCAACCTGACCTCAATCTACATCGAGTCCATCAGCCCCACCGAGGAGACCGCCAAGGCGATCGACGAGGCCGCGGCGATGGGCGCGATCGGAGACATGAGCGCCTACATGCAGTTTCAGACGGCTCGCGCGATGCGGGATGCAGCCCAGCAGGAAGGTGGCAACCTGGCCGGCGCAGGTGTAGGACTGGGTGCCGGAGCAGGGATGGGCATGACGATGGCCCAGATGCTGAGCCAGGCCATGCAGCAGGGGCAGCAACCGCAGCAACCTATCGCTCCGAGAATCCCGCAGACGGCGGAGGAGATCCAGGACGCATTGGACCAGTTGGATATGCGCCTCGCGTCCGGACAGATCAGCGAGGAGATTCACACCGAACTCTCCTCCAAGTGGCAAGCACGGCTCAAGGAATTGACGGGCGAATAGGGGAAGAGGAACCACTTCCCGGGCACCGCAAGGTGGTCAGGCGGTTGGTCTTGCACACTCATCTCTGACAGAGACCATCCGCAGAACTCTGCGCGGGAGACGCCGAGGGAGGGAGAAGTGGGGCTGCAGGCGCCTCACTTATCCCTCCCTCTCTTGGTCTGCCATCTCTGCAGGCGGAAGGCCTGGTCGTAGGCTCTTCCATTGTGTGTTTCTCCGGAGACTATCCGTGGCACTTTTCGCGCTCCGGCTCGCGGCGGCGAGCGGCCGCTGACAGTCAACCTTCGCAGCTCCTCACCATCCCAGCTTTATTGACCCAAACTCGGGTCATTCCTCTTGACCTTGCATCCTCGCATGCTCTCCAGCATTCCGGGCTTCTTGACAACGGTGGGTTCTCGTTCTATAATCCGCGGCTGTTCACAGCTTGTTGGCAGAAACGTCACTGCGATTACCTCAGTCCATTCCGTGAGGAGGGTAGGTGGCGCCAGATCACTTCCGTGACAACCTGTGTGGTTCCTGCCAGGTGCGGCCTGTGCCGCACCAACTCGCGACCAAGACTGGCGGTCGGCGCGGGCAAGAGAAGGCAATACAGACGAGAGTAAGGGGGCGGGACGAGTTCCTCGCCCCCTCTTTGCTTTCTGCAGGCAAGTGGGCCAAGCGTGACCCGCACGAGGTGCACCACCACTTCTTCTTCCTGGTGCTAGGTCATGCACACAAACAACAGGGGAGGACACGTGCCGGATTATCGTATTCGTGAACATCCCATACTCCCGGTCGACGATAGGGCGCAGTTCGAGTTCACCTGGCAGGGCCGGGCGATGCGCGCCAAGGAGGGGGAGACCATCGCCTCGGCCCTCTTTGCCAACGGCGTGCGCATCTTCGGTCACCACGCCAAGGACAGGGCGCCGCAAGGTATCTTCTGCGCCAACGGGCAGTGCGCCCAGTGCCTGGTGACGGCAGACGGTCTCCCCGTAAAGTCGTGCATGACGGCCGTGCGGCCGGGGATGGAGGTCGAGCCCCTTGACGGTAAGCCCCTCCTTCCCGACGTTCAAGGCGTGCCCGAGATGCACCGCATTCAGATCGTCGAGGTCGAGTGCTTGATCATCGGGGGCGGGCCAGCAGGCCTGTCGGCTGCCATCGAACTGGGCAAGGCTGGCGTGCGCACGCTGGTCGTGGACGACAAGCACCGCTTGGGCGGCAAGTTGATCCTCCAGACCCACAAGTTCTTCGGGTCGGTGGATGATTGTCACGCAGGAACCCGAGGCATCGACATCGCCACCAGGCTGGAGCAGGAGGTGCGCGAGTTCGAGAACGTCCAGGTCTGGCTCAACACCACTGCCCTGGCCGTGTTCTCCGACCGCAAGGTGGGTGTGCTCCGGGAAGGACACTATGTGGTCGTCCAACCCCACGTCCTGCTGGTAGCGACCGGCGCGCGGGAGAAGTCGCTGCCCTTCAAGGGAAACACGCTGCCGGGCGTCTACGGCGCGGGGGCCTTTCAGACGCTTGTGAATCGGGACCTTGTACAGCCCACGGAGCGGCTCTTCATCGTCGGCGGAGGCAACGTCGGGCTGATAGCCGGTTACCATTCCCTTCAGGCCGGCATCCAGGTGGTCGGTCTCTGCGAGGCCCTGCCGGAGTGCTCCGGCTATAAGGTCCACAAGGACAAACTGATGCGTATGGGCGTGCCCATCTACACTTCCCACACCGTCCTCAGCGCCAACGGCGATACCCAGGTGGAGTCGGTGACGATCGCCCAAGTACGTGAGAACTGGCAGACCATTCCGGGCACGGAGAAGACCTTCGCCTGTGATACCGTTCTGGTTGCCGTGGGATTGGATCCAGTGGACGAGTTCGTTCACAAGGGTCGCGAATTCGGGCTGCCGACCTACGCCGCGGGCGACGCCGAGGAGATCGCCGAGGCATCCGCCGCTATGTTCACCGGCCGCATCCGGGGATTGGAGATCGCTCAAGCCCTGGGTCGAGATGTGGGAGAAGTCCCCCCGGAATGGCAGCGCACCGCCGAGATCCTCAAATCCCGTCCCGGCGCGGTGGTCACCGAGGATATTCCGGAGCTCGAAGAAGGGGTCTTCCCCGTCCTTCACTGCGCCCAAGAGATCCCCTGCAATCCCTGCACCTCCGTCTGCCCTAAGGAGTGCATCCTCATCGAGGGGGAGGACATGCGAGGATTGCCAGAGTACACAGGGGAGGGATGCACGGGATGCACACAATGTGTTGCCGTTTGCCCGGGTCTGGCGATCACGCTCGTGGACTACCGGAATGACGTCGGATGCGCAACAGTGACAATCCCTCACGAGTTTTCGTCTGAGACCATCCACGAAGGGGACGTGGTCACGGTATTGGATACGGAGGGGACTTTGCTGGACAACGTGGAGGTCGTGGAGGT
>JASFWK010000101.1:0-7815 GCA_050049355.1 Anaerolineae bacterium
CTCGCCCTCGTCCACGTGGACGCAGTGGACGGCGATGGTCTTTGGGCCGAGCACTCCGGCGTCATGGAGCCGGTGGACCACGCGCTTGCCGCTCTTCTGCAGACTATCCTCCTGGTCGGCGACATCCTCCGACACGTGCAGGTGGAAGCCCAGTCCTAATTCGTCCGCGGCGGCCACAGAGTCGGCCAAGGTCTCATCCGAGAGGGTGAGGGAAGCATGAAGGCCAAAGGAGGCAGCGATTCGAGATTCCAGGCTGCAGATTCGAGATTGGGCGAAACGGATGTTCTCGGCGATGCCGGCCCGGGTGCGCTCGGGGCCGTCACGATCGGTGACCTCATAGCAGAGGGATGCGCGCACACCTGCTTCCTGCACCGCCTCACCGATCACGTTGAGCGAGCCCTCGATCGCGTTGGGGCTCGCGTGATGGTCGATCAGCGTGGTGGTACCGTGCCGAATGGCATCGACCAAACAGACCAGGGCGGAGTAGCGCACATCCTCCAGGCTCAGGACCTTGTCCAGCCGCCACCACAGCTGCTCCAGGATCTGAGGGAAGTTGGCAGGGGGCTCACCGGGGACAGCCATCCCTCGGGCGAAAGCCCCATAGAAGTGCGTGTGGCCACAGATGGAGGCGGGCATGACCAGCTGTCCATCGGCGTCCCAGCGTTCCTCGTCCGGATGGCGCGCGGTCAACCGCGCTGTGGTGCCCAGCTCGGCGATGGTCTCCCCGTTGATCAGTAGAGCCCCATCCTCAATCAGCTGAGGATCGGAGCCAAAGGTCGCCAGACGTGCGTGGGTGATCAACATGGTGCACCTCCTCTGCAGGGCCAGGGGGAACGTCTCTACATCCTCCGAGAGATGACGTTCATGCTCCACAATTCGCCGGGGTACTTCGCCGGTTTCCAGAGACCAAAGGAGCCGATCCACAGAACTTCGAAACCACAGCGCCCCAGGAGCTCGGAGATGGTGGATCGGTTGAAGTGGTAGAGATGGGCGATCAGGGACGCGGGCGGCCCTTCGTCCTGCGTATCTGGGAGCCGGAGCGCGAGGATACCATCCGGCTTGAGCAGCTGGTAGGAGCGAAGCAGGTGTGCGACAGGATCGTGCGTGTGCTCGATCACGCTGTACATCGCAACGACGTCGAACGCCTCGTGCTGTCTGGTGTAGGTCGGCAGACTTGCACAGGCTGTCGGAATCCCTTTGGCTCTGGCGGCGTCCACGCACGATGGTGCGAGTTCCAGACCGAAGACGTCCCAGCCTCGCATCCTGGCTTCTGTCAGCACGTGGCCGCCTCCAAACCCAACCTCCAGGAGTCTTCCGGGTGTAGCGAATTGCTCGATCTCGTCTAGCCTGAGGCTCGCTATCTCCACCAGCTTGGCCTCATCGGAGTGAACGTCGAGAGTTGCCTGCTCAAACAGTGGATCGTCTGGTCCCGCCAGATGGTAGTGCTCTGTGTAGAGCTGTTGGTAGAATTGCTCCGTAGGTTGTGGATCGAGCCACATCATTCCGTCCGAGGTGCATCGCACCGTGTAGAAGCGCTGTCCGTTCAGAACGAAAGCGTTCAGCGGACTGATGTCCCGCTCGCCGCAGAGCAGGCAGGCAACGCGTCGCGTCGGTATCTCGCTTATCCACGGGACGGTCGTGTCGAAGACCGCTCTCATCGGGTGCTCCTCGGTCACCTTGTTCCTCGTTCGAGCGGTCGTCCGCAGCGGATGCAGTGAGCATCCCTGAGTTCGGCGGGGACGAACTGCTCATGCCCGCAGGCGACGCAGCGGAGTAGAGAGCGGGTGTCGTGGCCGCAAGCGGGGCAGAAGTCATAGTCGTCTTCCAACGCGCGCCCGCAGTGTGGGCAGTGGCGGTCACGGGAAGTGGGCTGCGGCTCAGGGGTTGGCGTCGGAGCAGAGGAGGGCTCCGGTTCAGGCATGGTGGGTCGGCGGGCGTAAAGCAGCATGTAGGTGCTGAGGAGCAGGAGCCCCCCGCACGTCAACAGCAGCCCCCGCCACGGCGTGAGCATCCCCAGAGAGAAGAATCCCAGGAATATGATTAGGAGCAGGCCCACGCGCCACCACGTCCGCCCCCAGCCGATCGTGAGACCGAGGAAGAGGACGCACAAGCCTGATACGAGGAGTAGAGCCAGGGTCGCTGCCACGACCACGTGCACCAAGCCGCTCAGGAAGGTGAGCATCGGGTAGAAGAGCGCCAGGGCCAGGCCCAAGAGGAGGTAACCAGCCATGGGCAGGCGCACTCCCGCCATGTGGAGCAACCCCACCAGCGCGGCCAGAAAGAGGCCCACCAGGAGAGGGGCCAGTGTGGCGAGTGCACGAAAGTCGTCCTGCAGCCGGGCCACGCGCTGCGCAAAGCTCAACTGGGTCGGCAGCGTGAGGCGGATATCGCGGTTGGCGATCAGGTCTGTGTAGCGCCATGTGAAGCTCTGGCCTCCGTCCGTCTCCTCGCTGAGCGTGGGAGGCAGAGAGATGTTGGGAACCTCGCTCCCCACGAGGCCCAGCACCGTGATGGTGACGTCCACGTCCGAGCGTTGGTCGCGGTGCAGGCCGTAGGTGAAGCTGTTGGCACCGTCGGCCTTGTAGCTGATTGTGATCTGCTTTCCCTCGCCCGGCTGCAGCTCAGTCTGACAGCTGATGCCCTGTGTCGTGTACTGGGCCTGGGACGGCTCCTCGTCGTTTATCAGGAACCGTACATCGTGCAGGGTTTGCAGGTTGCTGGGGAAGGGAAAGAACACCTCGACGGTGCTCGTCACTTGGCCGGGGTTGGTAAGATCGTATTTGCCGTCGAAACTCAGATCATAGACCGTGACGCTTACGCCTTCCTGCTCCTCGTAGCGGGCTATGAGGGTGGCCCGGACACGGCTCTCGCGTCCGGGGAGGATGGCAGGAGCGATCTGGCCCTCAGGTGGCGTGACATTCAGCCTCAGCGGGAGCTGAGAGATGCTCCGTGCATAGTTGCGGCTAAGGTATTCTTGCTGCGCCGCGGTGTAGATGCGCGACGGCAGGTCGCTCACGACGACGATGTAGGCAATCAAGAGACTCGCGAGGCCTAAGAGCAGCAGGCCGTTGACCACGAGACTCTTGATCCACTTGGCTAGCTTGGGCATAGCTTTCCGTCCTCCTCTCTCGAGGCTGATCCATTCTAGCGGAAACCACGTCTTGGATGCCGTGACCCGCCCTTCTCTTCCCAGGACAAGCGCAAGTACAGACTCCGCGCTGCGCGGCTACCTTGATGGTGAAGAAGACTGGAGTCTCACCAGATCCAGTGTTCTTCCCTCTTTAGGCCTGCAGGGTCTAGAATGTCGACCACTGAGTCTCATCCAACGGGCCAACTCTGCTTCCTCTGTGGGCCGGTTTGCAGAGAGGAGATCAAGGTGCTTCTGTTTGCTTCTCTTCTCCTGCCGCGGACAGCTCCAACTGGCGCCGGTAAAGCTGGCTGTATAGACCGCCTCGGCGTATCAGCTCGTGGTGGTCGCCCACTTCTTTGATATGGCCTTCCTCCAGGGCGATGATCTTGTCCGCTCTGCGGATGGTGCTGAGCCGGTGGGCGATGACCAGCGCACTGCGCCCCTTCAGCACCGACTCCAGCGCCTGCTGGATCAGGTACTCCGCCTCGGCATCCACAGACGAGGTAGCCTCATCCAAGATGAGGATGCGTGGATCGGCCAGGATGGCCCGCGCCAGGGCCAACCTCTGCTTCTGCCCGCCGCTCAACCGGACCCCTCGCTCGCCGATCTCGGTATCGTAGCCTTGCGGCAGCGCTGCGATGAAGTCATGGGCATAGGCGACTTTGGTCGCGGCGATCAGTTCCTCCTCGGAAGCGTCGGGCTTGCCGTAGAGGAGGTTATCGCGGACAGTGGCGTTGAAGAGAAACGTATCTTGCAGCACGACTGCGACTTGCCTGCGGAGCGAATCGAGCCTAATCTCCCGCAGGTCGTAGCCGTCCACCGTGATGTGACCTTCGATCGGATCGTAGAAACGGGAGAGGAGGTTCGCGATACTGGTCTTGCCTGCGCCACTGGGGCCGACCAGGGCAACCACCTCGCCGGGGGCGATGCGAAAGCTGACGTCGTGGAGCACCGCGTCGCCAGTGCCGTAGCGGAAGGTGACGTCCTTGAAGACCACCTCGCCTCTGACGGCAGGCAGATCTAGAGCGTCGGGTCTGTCCTGGATCTCTACTGTCATATCGAGCAGTTCGAAGATCCGCTCGCCGGCGGCGATCGCCTGCTGAAAGACGTTGTCTATCTCGGTCAGGCGATTGATGGGCTGGTAGAATGAGGTGATATAGGAGAGGAAGGCGACCAGTGTGCCCAGCGAGAGCCCACCCTGCACGACCATCGCTGCGCCAACCCCCAGCACGATCACCGTCCCCATGGAGGCAACAAAACCCATAGCAGGGAAGAACGTGGACCAGTAGAAGATCCCCTGCACCCGGGCCTGGTAGTAGTTCTCGCTCTCGACCGTGAACCGCTCCAGCTCGAGCTCTTCCTGTCCAAAAGACTGGATGACCTTCATTCCGGAGAGGCTATCTTGGAGGCGGGCGTTGATGTCCCCCAACCGGTCGCGCACACGGCGGTAGACCGGCCGAACGCGGGTGTTGAAGTAGCGGAGCGCCACTGCCAGAAGGGGCACCGGCAGCAGCACCAGCACCGCCAATCGCCACTCCAGCAGGAATAGGACGACAGCCGCTCCCACCAGTCGCAGTAGATCCACTGCTGCCAAAGCCGATCCGTGCGTCACGAACTGCTCGAGCGCGTTGACGTCGTTGGTCACGCGGGACATTAGCTCGCCGGTGGAGGTGCGCTCGAAGAAGGAGAGCGAGAGACGCTGCAGGTAGGCATAGAGTTGCAGCCGCAGATCTAAGATGAACTGCTCGCCCAACGCGTGCCGGAGGTAGAGATCGACCGCACTTACCAGCTGCTTCAGCACATACGTGCCAATCAGCGCGCCCACAAACGATCCCAGACGCGTCAGGTCGCGGGTGCCAATGACTTCGTCCACGATGGCTCTCTGGAAGAGCGGCGGTACCAGTTCCATACCTGCTCGGGCCGACAGCAGGATGCCGCTGACCACGACGGTCCTCCAATATGGGGCTAAGAAGCCCAATAGCCGCCTCAATACGCTCATCGGAGATTCCTCCCGTGGCTGTCTCCTCCCATCACAGCCTCGAGTTTATGATGATGATTGTACCGTAGGTGGTGTGCCGCCGCAAGACGGAGTGTTTGTGACTTTACCCACGACTCCCGTGCACACACCTGCGAGTCCGGGCTCGGACGCTTGTTGGAGTCGAACGGGTGTTGCGCAGAGGCCTGCAGTCCTTTCTTGACACATCTTGACGCAGAAGCGGCAGAGGATTTCCTCTTGTCAACGCGGTACTGGTGGCCTCAGGCGGCCGGTGCCCCAGTGTGTAACTGCACCGTAACCCGGTTGTAATGTCTCTCGGCTCATTGCAGCATATAATGAGACTAGCGCTGCCATCGCAGCGTCATCTTCGCGTGGATCAGGGGAGCGCTATCCTCGGTCGATTCTGGGGAGCTGCTCATGGCCACAGTCATTGCCATCGGCAATCAGAAGGGGGGAGTGGCCAAGACTACCACGTGCCTCTCTTTGGGGGCCTGTCTGGCTGAGGCGGACAAGCTCGTCCTGGCCATTGACCTTGACTCCCAGGCTAACCTTACACTGTCGGTGGGGTTGAATCCGGAGGAGCTGCGTCGTACCGTGGACGACGCCTTCTTGGGAAACGCTTCGCTGGTGAGTGTCAGCCGAGAGACCCCGATATTCGGCCTGGACATCGTCCCTGCCAGCCAGCGGCTGATGCTTCTCGACAAGGTCTTCTACGGACGAAAGGGCTTTGAGTTCCACCTGAGACGCAGGCTGGAGGCGATGGGTGATGGCCTCTACGACGTCGTTCTGCTTGACTGCCCGCCCTCCTGCGGCACGCTGACCATAAGCGCTTTGACTGCTGCGGACCTGCTCATTATCCCGGTTCAAGCCGAGTACTATGCCGCCTGTTCGCTGCGCCGGATTATCGAGCTGGCGAGTACGGTAAGGAGGCGCACCAATCCCCGATTGATCTACCGGATCCTGGTGACGATGTACGATCGACGGAATAGGATATGTCGGTTTGTGCTTGAGCAGATGCGAAAAGGGTTGAGCAGCACCTTACTGGAGACCATCATTGAGGTGGACACCAAACTGAGGGAAAGCCCGGCGTTTGGTCAGCCGATCACATCCTACGCACCGAAGACGCGTGGCACGAGGCAGTACCGTGCGCTCGCCCAGGAGTTGATGGACGATGCCATCATCTGGACGTGAAGATCTGAGGAGCAAACTCGAGGATCTGTTCTCCGACCTGGAGGAGCCGGCCGGATCGGAGTCAGCTGCCCCTGCTCAATGGAGTGAGGACTTGCTCTCGGAGCCGACGGAATCCGAAGCAGAGAGGGCGGGATGGGTCGTTGCGGCGCTGCGTCGGGTGCTGCGGTGCGTGGCGGGCTTGCTGAGACCTGATCGGGGCGACAGCGAGTCGCATGACGCGGTCAACGGGTCGCTCACACTATTGGTGTTGCTTTTCTTCGGAGTGCTGATTGGGTGGAAGTCCGGCTCCTACCTGGGGGCCGAACCGCCAGCGGTGGAGGCCAGGGTCTTGAGCTCACCCAGCCCTTATCCGTCAGCGGCGTCCTTGGTGGCGGTGTCGAGCCCCACTCCTCGTCCGACCTGGACGCTCGCGCCCAGTCTTACTCCCTCACCGACTGCCAGCCCGACGGCGATTCCCTCTCCTACTCCGTCGCCTCTCTCCTCACCTGCCGCGCTGGTGATTCCGTCTCCGTTCCCGGAGCCCGGGCTGCCTCCCTCGCCGACTGTCTCTTCCACGCTTCCCATCCCAACGCCTGTCTCACCCGTCCCCGTAGCTGCCGACGCCATCAACATCGTTGTCCTCGGCAGCGATCGACGGCCGGACTGGTCCCAGTGGCATACCGATGCGGTTCACGTTGTCTCCATTCAGACTGACCGCCCAGCGGCTTCCGTCCTCTCCATCCCCCGCGATCTCTATGTCTACATACCCGGTTTTTGGATGAGCCGGATCAACTTTGCTGATTTCTATGGCGAGTCCTACGGTCGTGAAGGGGGCGGGATTGGGCTAGTTGAGGATACGTTCCTATACAACCTCGGCATCCAAGCTGATCACGTCGTGCGTACCGATTTCGATGGTTTGATCGGTATTGTGGATACCCTGGGTGGGATAGATGTCGCGGTCCATTGTCGGCTTTCCGATCACTGGCCTTACCCGAACGAGGACGGTGAGTATCCGATTCTGACGCTGGAGCCCGGGATGCATCACATGGATGGGGAGATGGCTTTGTGGTATGCTCGCTCGCGGATGACCACCAGCGTCTTCTCTCGAGAGCGCCGCCAGCAGCAGGTTCTCCAGGCCATCTGGCACAAGGCCCGGGATGCAGAGATGCTGACTCAGATCCCGGCCTTGTGGAGTCAGGTACGGAGCATGGTGGTGACGGACATGAACCTCGTCGATCTCGTTCGGCTCGCGGAGGTTGCCCTGCGGCTGTCGGATCAGAATGTGCGTTTCTACAACATCGGTGTGGACGCGGTGACCCCTTGGACGACGCCCTACGGTGGGGCTGTCTTTCTCCCTCGCTGGGAGGCCATTGAGCCTACGGTGGCGGAGGCGATGGCTCCGATTCCGGAGACGCGTCTATCGCGCACCTTCATGCCGGTGGAGGTGTGGAACGGGACGCCCAACGCGGGTTTGGACTTGCTGGCGGCCGACCGACTGGGCCGGGCCGGGTTCCCAGCC
>JASFWK010000029.1:0-20389 GCA_050049355.1 Anaerolineae bacterium
CCCCGAGAAGGTGGTTCCCCTGTTTGTGACAAACGCTATTGACGGCCAGCCGCTCCCCCTTTACGGGGATGGCACACAGATGCGGGACTATCAGTACGTGTTGGACCACTGCGAGGGAATTGACGTGGTGCTGCACCAGGGTAAGCCCGGGGAGATCTACAACCTGGGCACCGGCGTGGAGACTCGCAACGTAGACATGGCGCGGGCCATCCTGGATCTACTCGGCAAGTCCGATTCCCTCATCCAACCAGTGCGCGACCGACCTGGCCACGACCGCCGTTATGCTCTGGACATCAGCAAGATCTGTGCTCTGGGATGGGAGCCAGGCTTCACCTTCGAGGAGGCGCTGGAAGAGACGGTGCGCTGGTATGTGGAGAACGAGTGGTGGTGGCGGCCGATCAAGAGCGGAGAGCACTACCAGGAGTACTACCGGCGGCAGTACAAGGGGCGAGAGATTGAATGACCCCGACCGCATTGCCTCATTTCTGTTGAAGCCCGTCGCCCGGGCGTGTAAGGAGTTCGACCTGCTGGCCGATGGGGACCGGGTGGCCGTGGCGGTCTCGGGGGGGAAGGATAGCCGCAGCTTGCTGGACCTGCTCCTGCGGTATCAGGAGCGGGTCCCGTTCTCGTACGAGGTGGTCGCCGTCCACGTCGTGGGTTCCGCAGCTGGCTTGCCCGACCTGACCGATATGCTGGAGCCGTGGTTCCGGCAGCTAGATGTGGGCTACCGCTTCGTCCCGCTGGAACTGCCTCCAGATGAACCTCTGCCGATGGACTGTTTTCGCTGCTCCTGGAACCGGCGCAAGGCGCTCTTCCTGGCCGCTGACGAACTGGGCTGTGGCAAACTGGCCTTCGGTCACCACGCCGACGACGCTGCTGCCACAACGCTTCTGAACCTCCTGTTTGGCGGTCACCTGGAGACACTTGAGCCGAAGGTCTCCTTCTTCGATGGGCGTATCATCGTCATCCGTCCGCTCATCTATGTGCCGGCCAAGGAACTGATCCACTACGCCCGCGCGTGTGATTACACGCTATCCCCCAACTGTCCCCGCGGCTCGACCTCACGCCGTCACCAGGTGCAGGCATTCCTTCGCCAATTCGGCTCCCTCCAGTCGCAGATCCGCACGAATCTGTGGCGGGCGGCTCAGCAGAGTTGATTCGGCTACTCCGAGCTTGCTTCTGCGAGGAAGGGCAGCCGAGGATCGTTTTGGCTGCCCGGGAGGAGACGCCTCCGCGGTTGCTGGCGATGTCGACAACTCGCGGTCCTCTTCAGGTCACCTGCCGCTGTTTCAGCACGATGCTTTCCTGGGCATAGAAAAGAGCCAGAGAGTCTACAAAGCCGTTAGCAATTCGCCGCTGAACCTGGGCCGCCACTTCGACGGCGTGGAGCCCTCCTGCTTCGGCTGGACAGAGCACCACCAAAGTCCCGCCGTCCCGCTCTTGCACAGCCCACTCCCCGTTGTGCCGGCGGCGAAACGTCTCTCCCAAGAAAGCGATCCACAACACCCTTAGTTCCCGTTGCGGATCGGGGGTTCGCTGCGCCATCCGCTCAATCCACTCATCGAGCAATTGCAGCGCCGTGGCGTCGTAGGCGACATCGTGCCCAGCCAGGCGGCTGAGCTGGGCCTTGGCCTGCTCAGCTATTTCCACCAGACGCCGTGCCCGCTCGGCGCTGACAAAGCGCATGTCGCCCTTGATCATTGCTCTCCGGCTCGGCACTCGCCGATTTCTTGAAACGTCTTCTGGCAGGAGTGGATCTACTTCTCCAGTGCCAGCTGCGCCTCGACATACCCCCGCTTGATCAACTCTCTGCTGATTTCTGGTTCGTAGCGGACTATGCGCAAGAGGCCCGTCTCCCGGCTGGGGGTGACGACACGGCAGTTGATCGGTCGGTGCTCATCATCCAGTTGTGCCTCTACCAACCGGTTGACGTTCTCTAACTGTTTGAGATCGTTCTCAAAAGTCGCACTGAGGGCAAGATCCAGCATCACGGTGAACGCTTCCCAGGGCCAGCGTGGTGGCGGTATGCGCCTTTCCCCCACCGGCGAGAGCAACACTACCACAATGTCATCTGCTCCAGCGTCGATGGCCGCCGCCAACGGGGTGTTCGCCATCACTGCCCCGTCCCAATAGTGGTAATCCCCAACCTTCGTCCAAGGGTAGACCAGGGGGATGGAGCAACTGGCGATGACATGATCTGGGGTCAGATCGATCTCGTGGCTGTCAAAGACGCACAGGTCTCCGGTTTCCACCTCGGTGGCAGTGATGAGTAGCCGTTTGTCCGTGCTGGCTAGGCTGTCGAAGTCGACGAACCGATGGATGGTCTCATACCAGGGCGATGTGTCGTAGATAGCTCGCCAGGGGCGCAGTCGCCAGAACCGCTGGATGTCTCCTGTACGGGTGCGGACCCACGCCTCCTCAAGCTCTGAGGCGCTCTTGCCGGAGGCTATGGCAGCGGCGTTAATCGCCCCGATGGAAGTGCCCACCAGGATGTCGGGCACCCTGTCAGCTTCTTCGAGATACTTGTAGACCCCGCACTCATAGGCACCCCGCCCTCCGCCGCCGGAAAGCACCAGAGCCTGCTTGGGCCTATCCTTGGTCATCTCTCTCCACCTCCTCAATGTCACAAGAGCCGGCAGTCTGTTGCTGTGGCACCGTGGGCGCGCCGGCCGAGAGTTGAGGTGAGAGGGACGTCGAGGCTACGTCTCTGTCCGAAGGAGTTCAGGATGGACCGACACCAGCCGATAGACTTCCTGCACGTCCTGCTGGGTGAGCAATCCCAAGAAGGTCTCCCCCTCCACCACCGGCACCGCGTCCAGGCCTGCCTCGCTCATTTGCTGGTTGACCTGGAATAAGTCATCGTCCGGCTGGGCTACAGGGAAGTCTCTCCGCATGACCCGCTGGACCGGCACACCTGGTCCATGCTCCTTCAGACCTACCAGTATATCTCTTGCGGTGAGCATCCCTATGAGCTGCTCGCCATCGCAGACCGGGAAATCGGATTGGAACCCCTCCAGTGTCAGATCCACAGCCCGTCCCAAAGGGTCGTCTGGGTGGACCGGTTGGGCCCTCCGAGAGAACGCCTGCCGCACGGTCCGCCCGGCCAGAGCTCCCTTCACCTGCACCATTCGTCCCTCTTGCGCTGCGCCGATGTAGACGAAGAGGGCTATCAACATCAACACGATGTTGCGGTCAAGCAGCCCAGCCAAGCCGATCAGCCAGGCCAAGCCCTGCCCCACAATGACGGCGATGGAGGTAGCGCGGGTATAGGATGTCACCGTCGCCATCAGGGCACGCAGCACTCGACCTCCGTCCATTGGGAAGGCGGGGATCAAGTTGAAGCCAGCCAGGAACAAGTTGGCGGTGACTAGGTAGGGGAGCAGATGCATCCATTCCACCCGGCCAGTCATAGCTATCGCTTGTCCCGACTTCAGCCAGATGCTCAGCCAGTTACCAGGGAAGACCAAGATCATGGCTCCGATCAGGACCACTCCGATCAACCCGCTGGTTGCTGGCCCAGCCAGAGCCATGAGCAGTTCCTGGTAGGGCTGCTCGGGCATCTCCTTCATCCGAGCCACGCCACCCAGGGGCAGCAGGAGAATCTCCTGGACCTCAGATCCGAAATACATCGCAAACAGACTATGGGATAGTTCGTGCAGTACCACGCAGGCGAAGAGGAGCAGGGTGGCCACAACGCCGAAGGCTGCCCCCTGCAGCTGGTCGGGATGCCCCCAGCCGAATTGGATGGCGGCCACGATGAGGATCAAGGGAAAGGTGATATGCATTCGGATGGGAATTCCCCGTATCCTCAGCAATTTGATCGAGTTCACTTTTGTTCCTCCCACCAAGCAGATAGGCGGACTATAGCACGGGCCCAGAGCAGTGTCAAACGGTATCTGGAATGACGATCACGCGAGTGCAGTGCAGAATCCACCGGGTGGGCGCGCCGGGCTGACCCGGTGGACAAGTCGACCCGGTCGGCTGGCCTGTGGATGAGGGAGAGGCGGGATGCTACGCTGTTTCCAGATATCGCTCTAACTCCCATGGAGTAACCTGGATGCGGTACTCCCCCCACTCGGCCCGCCGGGCCCGCAGGAGCCCTTCCGTGATCGCGGGTCCCAAGGATTCTTGAATCACTTCATCCTGCTCCAGCTCGTCTAGCGCCTCCGCCAGCGTCCCGGGCAGGGTGCCGATAGCTCGCTCCCGAAGGTCTCGCACGTCGAAGCCGTACACGTCCTCGTTCACCGGGGGAGGCGGCTCCAGCTCTCGCTCGATGCCATCCAGACCGGCCGCCAGCATAGCGGCGAAGGCCAGGTACGGGTTGGCGCTGGGGTCGGGACACCGTAACTCCATCCGCGTCGCCGCCTCTCGGCCCTGTCGGACGGCGGGAACGCGGATGAGGGCGGAGCGGTTTAGTCGCGCCCAACAGACATAGACTGGTGCCTCATACCCCGGAGTGAGTCGCTTGTAGCTGTTCACCGTCGGCGCTACCACTGCTGCCAACGCCCGTGCATGGACCATCTGACCGGCGATGAAGTGGTAGGCCAGGCGGGAGAGGTGGTACGTGTCGTCGGGATCATAGAAGAGGTTATGACCCTCGGTGTCGAACAGGCTCTGGTGAGTATGCATCCCAGAACCATTGATGCCGAAGATCGGCTTGGGCATGAAACTGGCGTATACGCCGTGGCTGGCGGCGACGGCCCGTACGGTGTACTTGAAGGTCACTGCGTTGTCGGCGCTGGAGAGCATATCGGCGTAGTGGAAGTCGATCTCATGTTGACCGGTGGCGACCTCGTGGTGGCTTGTCTCCACTCCTATCCCCATCGCCTCCAGAGCTAGGATGATCTGGCTGCGTACCTGCTGGGCCTCGTCGCGCGGCGAAAAGTCGAAGTAGCCCCCCACGTCGTGGGGTACAGGGCGAATGGGAGGATCGTCATTGCGCTTGAACAGGAAGAACTCCAGCTCCGGCCCCACATTGTAGATATAGCCCCGTTGGGCGGCACGAGCCGACATCCGCTTGAGGGCCGTGCGGGGATCGCTGGGAGATGATTGACCGTCTGGACCGTGGACGTCGCAGATCAACCTCGCCCGTCGCCGCTCCCGAGCACTCCAGGGCAAGACACGGTAGGTGGTAGGCTCGGGGGTGAGTACCAGGTCACTCTCGTAGATGCGGGCGAAGCCCTCGATAGAGGAGCCATCAAACCAGATCCCGTCCTCCAGCGCTTCCTCCAGTCGTGCCACCGGGATGGTGACGCTCTTGATGGTGCCCAGAATGTCGGTGAATTGCAGGCTGATGAAGCGGACTCCGTCCTCCTGCGCGCGAGCTACCAGATCTCTTGACATCTTTGCAGGACCTCCTGACGACGTTAGAAGAAATCTTGAAGGGAGTCTTATGAAGATTCCTCAGCTCCTGTCGAGTCTTTCACAACCCGGATGTGCAGTTCCTCCAACTGCCTGGGACCCACTGGTGAGGGCACTCCGGCCATCAGGTCGATCGCCTGGCCTGTCTTCGGAAATGCAATTACCTCGCGGATGTTCGGCTCTCCGGCCAAGAGCATCACCAGCCGGTCAATGCCGGGGGCGATGCCTCCGTGGGGAGGAGTGCCGTACTCAAAAGCCTCCAGCATGTGAGCGAACCGCTCTTGTGCTTCCTCTCTCTCCAGTCCTATGAGTCGGAAGACCTTCTCCTGGATCTCCCGTTGGTGAATTCGGATACTCCCGCCAGCGATCTCCTCGCCATTGCAGACCAGGTCGTATTGCTGGCCTCGGGCCGCGCCGGGATCGATCTCGAGCAGTGGCAGATCCTCGAGCATCGGCGCGGTGAAGAGATGGTGGCTGGGGTCCCAGCGATTCTCGTCCTCGTTCCACTCAAACAACGGGAAGTCTATGATCCAGCAGCAGGCCAGGGTCTCCGAGTCGCGCAGCCCCAGTCTTGCCCCCAGCTCCAGCCGGAGCGCGCCAAGCGACGCCTCCGCGATTGGAGGCTGGTCAGCCACCAACAGCAGGAGGTCCCCCGGCTGTGCCTTCAGTTGCTCGACGATACCTGCCATCTCCTCCTCGGTTATGAACTTGGCAAATGAGGAGCGGATCTCTCCCTCCTCTCCAACGGCCAGCCAGGCCAACCCGGCTGCTCCTTCGTCCTTGGCCAACTCGGTCAGCTCGTCTATCTGGCTGCGGCTGTAGCTGCTGCACCCTGGGGCGCGGATGCCCTTGACTTGCCCGCCTCCACCAACGGTGCTGCTGAAGATCCGAAAACCGCTTTCCGCCACCAACTCAGAGACATCGACCAACTCCATTCCGAAACGAAGGTCGGGTCTGTCTGTGCCGTAGCGAGCCATCGCCTCGGCGTGAGTCAGGCGTGGGAACGGCTTGGTCAGCAGCCGCTGAGTAGAGCAGATCTCGATGATGCCGATCATCATTTCCTCAATCAGCTCCATCACATCCTCTCGTTCGACGAAACTCATCTCCAGGTCCAACTGGGTGAACTCCGGCTGCCGGTCGCCGCGCTGGTCCTCGTCGCGGAAGCAGCGAGCGATCTGGAAATAGCGCTCAAAACCGGCTACCATCAACAACTGCTTCAGCTGTTGAGGCGATTGAGGTAGAGCGTAGAACTTGCCGGGGTGGACGCGGCTGGGGACCAAGTAGTCCCGTGCTCCCTCTGGCGTAGATTTGAAGAGGATGGGAGTTTCGATCTCGACGAAGCCGCGAGCGTCAAGGAAATCCCGGATGTACTTGACCACGCGGTGGCGAAGGATGAGGTTGTGTTGCATCCGCCGCCGCCGCAGGTCCAGGTAGCGGTACTTGAGCCGAAGCGCCTCATCCACGTGACTATTGCCGAAGATGTAAAAGGGAGGGGTCTTGGCCGGGTTGAGGAGCACTACCTCATCGGCCAGGACCTCGATCTCGCCGGTTTCTATCTCCGGGTTGATCACCTCCTCCGGCCGTCGGCGGACTGTGCCTCGCACCTGGAGAACGTACTCCTGGCCGGCCTTGGAGGCGACTCGGTGAGCCTGTGGCGCGTGGTTCGGATCTGCAACCACCTGGACGATGCCAGAGCGATCGCGCAGATCCACGAAGACCAACCCGCCGTGATCTCGCTGACGATTCACCCACCCGGCCAAGGTGACGGTTTGGCCGACGTGCTCCGCGCGCAACTCCCCGCTTGCGTGTGTCTTTAGCATCTCTACCTCCCTTCCAGCTGTGCCCGAGGTTCCAACAAAAAGAGAAGCCGCCCACTATGGGCGGCTCGTGTCTCTGAAGCTGATGGTTGGCAGGTCACACCGTCAGCCGCCCCAGGGGCCGCTGGGGTTATCGTCATTGACGATGGGCAAGACGGCAAATGCCATTTCAGAGCCTCCGAGAGGAATATAACACATTCCCGGGGGATGTCAAGAATTGGATCCCGATTCTACAGTCACTCCGTGGCGGCAACAGAGCTCCTCCAGGGCTTCCAGCGCAGCACAGGAGACTTCGAGGTTCTCATCCGCCATCGCTTGACGCAACACAGGGATATGCTCGGCGCCTCCGGCCAGACCCAGGGCCCAGGCTGCAGCCTTTCGTATCGGAGGCCTGCCCTCTTGGAGCGCGCGGAGGAGCATCGGAAGAGCGGCCTTCCCTCGACCCACTGGCTCATCTCGCTCGGCCGCCCAGCTGATAAGCCAACTCGCTTCGGAGATCTGGAGGGGAGCCACGGCGAGTTGGGTCTCGACATTCATTTCTTCCAGTGCCGCAGCGGCGGCGGAGCGCACGATCCACTCCGGGTCCGTGTGGGTGATCTTGGTCAGGCGCTCCCGCGTCCAAGGTTGCTCCACCTCCGCCAACCCATAGACCGCCGCTCTCCGGGTAAGGAAATCCTCGTCCTTCAGAGCCTCCTTTAGGACCTCCCAACCCTCTTCACCAAGGCGAGCCAGAGCACGTGCGGCTCTTGTGCGCAGTTCCTGTTCTTCCTCGGCCAGTATGCGGGAGAGAAGGGGGAGGGCTACTTGTTTATCCATTGCGCCAATCGTAGTCACAGCTGCCGCTCGCACCCGAGGATTCGGGTCATCCAGCGCGGGATCCACCAAGGTCATCAAGTCTACTTCCCTCGCCAGTTTCCCCGCCGCATGGAGCACAGCGACCTTTACATCGACCAACTCGTGGTGTACACCTTGTTGGAAGAGATAGGTGACTCCTGGGTCATGGGTCTGAACCAAGGCTTCAGCCATCCGTTCGCGGACGGGTAGGAGAATGGTGGGACTCAGGAAGGTCCGGGCCAGTACAGCCATCACGCCGTTACGCCACTCAGCGTCACGTGGGACCAGAGCGACCCAGCGGGCTGCCCTGCACAGCCGACTGAACCACGGGTCGTCTGGCTGGGAAAGCCAGGTCTTGACCACGGGTTCCATCGGCCCGAGTTCGGCGTAGAATTCCACCACTGTCAGCCAGTGACGGTGGTCCCTGAGATCCACCAGGGTTGTGGGGGAAAGGCTCGCCAGCTGTCGGGCAGCCAGGAAGGCTTGCCAGAGTGGATGGGCGAAGGCGTATCGGTCGGCGCCCTGAGCCCGCAAAGGGCCACTCGGGGTGGTGAGGACTCGGATGGCATGCCTCTTGGCACGGCGCGGCCGCTCGGTCTGCGAGGATAGGACGGATTCAACGGCCTCCTCCATCTCCTGACGGGTAAGCTCAGACCGGTCTTCCCGCTGAAGCATCAAGGCGAGCTGGCCTAGCGCGGCGCTGACAGCGGCCGCCGTCCATGCGGACTCTTCGTCCGCCAGCCCCAGCAGCTGCCCCGTTGCCTCTGAGAAGAGATCCGATCGCGTCTGGGGGAGCTTCTGCTCGGTGAGGAAAAGCCAGCAGCGCAGGGTCAACTCTAGAGGGTTGGTCTGTGCCTGAACAGCGGAGACCAGAGACTCAGCGAGTGGATCAAGGTCGGGTGGATTGGGGTCTTCCGCCGGCTCCAGGAGGTCTGCCCAGCGGCTCATCAATTCCTGGGCGTGGGTGGGCTTCCATTTCCCCAGGCGGACTGCGACGAAAGCCTCGTCGGTGAGAGGGGCGAACCCTTCGATCCCAGCGGCTGCGATCCAGATGTTGCCGGGGAGGTCATCGGCCAGCTGCCCCAACCAAGCAGCCGCCTGCTCCCGCTGTGCCAACTTCAGTTCGTCCCAACCATCGGCCAAGATCAAAGCCTTGCCTTCTTCTAGATGCCGCCTGAGAATGGTTGCCCAGGTGGATCTGCCGCCGAAGGCAGCCAGCGTGGCCTGGACCAATCGGCTAGTGATCTTGCCTTCCTCGTCAGCTTGATCCCTCTCGTCTTCCGACAGGGTCCACTCCATGTCCGGCAGCGAGATGTAAATAGGTAGGCGATCTGGCGCGACCCCCAGCTTCCCCGAGGCATCACCGCGGGCGAAGACGAGGGCGAGGTACGCCAGGAGAGACGTGCGGCCAGAGGCCAGGTCGCCCAGAATCGCCAAACGAGGATGTCCCCTGAGGAAGGTTCCCAAAGAGAGAGGTTCGCGAGTGGTTGGAGGTTTAGCCCCGGGGGCGCGAGCGGAGCGTGGGGGAAACAGCGGCGGCGTCACAAAGATCCGATCGAGGGCAGCAGCGTGGGAGAGCACGTGAGCTCTAGACGCCCATGCTGCGACCCGCTCTCGATATCGCTGCTCTGCTCCGGATGTGAGTCTCCTGAGTAGGATGCTTGTGGCTTTCCCCGCTGTTGCCAGGAAGCGGGAGAAAGGTGTGCGTAGAAGCTGGATCAGCCAAACGGCCGTCAGGGCCAGGGCGGCGCCGATCAGAGCGGAGATGGGTTCAAGACGCCAGGTGCTCACATGGACTCCTTGGTCGAAGGGGTCGTCAGGTCACGGCCCTACGAGGTCACTGACGATTTGGCGTAGACTCAAGAAGCTAGTATAACATACCCCCTCTCGGGACACAAGGATGTGTTGATCTGGGTGTTCGAGATAGATTGAAGCTCCTGACCTGAGATGAATTGCCACGAGAAGCATCCTGGCGATCAGGCCACCACGTTCGAGGACTAGGGCGGGACTGCAGGACGCGATTGCCGTGTTCAGCCATTTGACCCTGCTTGTCCCTCCTCTCCAACAGTTGTATAATCACTGGCGAGAGGCCTCGTAGATCTACCCTTGTTCCTGAGCCTATTCATGACGCCAATCCTGAACGACCGAACGCTGGAGTTTGTGAGCCGCAGCCCTGAGCAGACTCGCCGGCTGGGGGCCCGGCTGGGCCAGCTGCTGCGGGGCGGGGAGGTGCTCTGTCTGGAGGGACCTCTGGGTGCAGGTAAGACGGTTCTGGCGCAAGGGATCGGCCGCGGCTGGGGTGCCACCGATCCGATCGTGAGCCCAAGCTTCGTCTTGGTGCGACAGCACCGTCGCCCTGTCGGTGATGAGTTACTGTTTCACGTAGACTTCTACCGGCTGCAGAGGCCAGACGAAGCGCGAGGCCTGGGCTTGGAGGACTGGATGGAGGATCCGGATGTCGTGGTCGTCGTGGAGTGGCCGGAGCGGGCTGTGGAAGTCTTGCCTCGGCAGCGGTTGTGGATCAAGTTGAACTTCGCGAACGATGTCCGGCGTCAGCTCCTCTTCACGGCTCAAGGTTCCTCCTATCTAGACCTGCTGCGGCAGTTCCGCCACGTTGCTTTTGGTGTGTAGATCTGAACATGCTAGTTGCCATCGACACAGCCACACGTATTGCCAGCCTTGCTCTCCACGATGGCCTTCGGATACAGTACGAGGCCACGTGGGAGGCAGGCCGAAATCATACGGTTCAGCTGACGCCACGGTTGATCAAGGCCCTGGATGATCTGGGGCTGGAGCCGGAGGGCCTGAGCGGCGCGGCGGTCGCGCTGGGCCCTGGCTCATACACTGGGCTGCGGGTAGGACTGGCTGTGGCCAAGGGACTGGCACTTTCGCAGAACTTACCTTTGGTGGGGGTACCCACGCTCGACATTCTGGCTGCGGCCCAGGGACGAGACCGGCGACCGTTGGTGGCCGTGCTTCAGGCTGGACGGGGCCGCATCTGTGTCTCCACTTACCGATGGCGGAGCGGATGGCAACGACGGACGGGACCCCGCCTGGTTACTTGGAAGGAACTGGGGGGCGAAGTGGAGACTTCGACCCTCTTCTGCGGCGAGATCGATGAAAGAGGAAGAGAGATACTGGGCCATCTGGGGGAATTGGCGACGCTTCTGCCGTCGGCCCATCGCCTGCGTCGGGCAGGGTTTCTGGCCGATTTGGCTTGGGCACGCATTCGGCAGGACCAGGTGGACGACCCGGTGGCCGTCAAACCCATCTACCTGAGCCCGTCGACCTGACCCAGTATGGAAGCTCAAGACCGAGCACGCAGCCATTCCCACTTCCCTCGGAGCCAAGCATCTCTGGGATGCCAATGGCGCGAATCAACGAGTGACGCGATTCTCGTTGGTGGCCCGTAAGCGAATTCGGTACATTCGTGTTGCGCGCGATTGAGCCCCCTGCGTTCGATGGAACCGTACGGCTGTCGAAGTGGCTTCCTACTAGAAAGACTTCGAGGTCGGAGGAGGCAGCAGATAGTGAGGCCCGGGGATTCGCCAGGGAAGGAAGCGACGGAGGAGGCTGTGTTCCCTCCAGTCCTGCCTGTCCTCGTGCGGCCAATGGAGGTAGTTGACATCCAGGCCGTGATGGACATTGAGAGGAGCTCATTCCCCAGTCCCTGGCCGGAGTCTGCTTACCATTATGAGTTGCGCTATCGGTCGGATTCCCTTTTCTATGTACTTCAGGACCGAGGAGGGGGGTCGCCGATACTAGGGTACTTTGGCCTTCGTATCGGGGGCTACAGGGCTCATGTACGCACGATAGCCATCCATCCCGATTGGCGTGGACAGGGACTAGGGAAATTCCTGCTCCTGGTGGCCCTGGAGAAGGCGATTCGGCGCGGAGTAAGGCGGGTGACATTGGAGGTGCGTCCCTCCAATTCTGTGGCTCAACGTCTCTACGCTGATTTGGGTTTCGTCAGAGAGACCATACGTCCCGCATACTACCGGGATGAAGAGGATGCCTGGGTGATGTCCCTGGGTCCGCTGGACGGCGCTGATATGGCCCGTCTCAGAGG
Organism: Anaerolineae bacterium; assembly: GCA_050049355.1. Classification (GTDB taxonomy): domain Bacteria; phylum Chloroflexota; class Anaerolineae; order B4-G1; family DUEL01; genus JASFWK01. The sequence goes on from JASFWK010000029.1 coordinate 12,082, forward strand.
GCTTCGTCGGGCAGCGGAGGCTCGTCTGGTGAAGGGGTTGTCTGTCTGCACAGGGAGGTAGATACATGTCCGAACTGGAGAAGGTCGCGGCTGAGATCAGGTCCTGCACAGCTTGCCTCCTCCATCGAGGCCGTACCCAGGCGGTGCCTGGGGAGGGGCCGGAGAATGCTCAGATCGTCTTCATCGGCGAGGCCCCCGGATTCCATGAGGATCAGCAGGGGCGGCCCTTCGTCGGCGCGGCAGGCAGCTTCTTGGAGGAACTCCTGGAAAGCATAGGCCTGAACCGGAAGCAGGTATACATCACGAACATTATCAAGTGTCGGCCGCCGGCCAACCGAGATCCCCTGCCCGAGGAAATCGGGGCCTGTGGCCCCTACCTTGAGCAGCAGCTGGCAGCCATCCAACCGCAGCTTGTGGTCACGTTGGGGCGGTTCTCAATGGCTCGCTTCTTCCCTCAGATGCGCATCTCGAAGATCCACGGCCAGGCCCGTCGGATCGATGATCTTGTCTGCTTGCCGATGTACCATCCGGCGGCGGCACTTCACCAGCCTTCGCTGCGGCGGGTGGTTCAGGAGGATTTTAGGAGAATCCCGGAGGTGCTGGCGAATGCTGAACAGGTGGCTGACTACCACCCGCCGCCTCGGGCGGAGCAGCTGCGTCTCTTCTAACACGACTCACGCGGTCATCACGGAAGTGAGCCCAGCGCCACAGAACGAGTAGAGAGGGGAACCCCTTGTGGGGCTTTGGGAGCGTTGACCGGCTGGCTGCGCGAGTGCAGAAGTGACGGGGGCGCCGATTGCGCGGGCATCACCGCGAGTGCGAGCAGACTTGCTGACTTCTCCGATTCCCTCTGGTCCCGTCCCAGACAGTGCGGTCGGGCTTGACTGAGTCTTTCATCCGCCGAGAGCACAGCGGCTTGCCAGCTCGCTTGCCGTTGAGTACAATAGTTTCAGCATGGTCCGGGGTCTTTCTAGAGTCAACTTGAGCTGACCACCGTCATTGTAGGATGTCCCCATCTGGAGACGCGACGGATGACAACGGTGCACATAAGGACATTGCGCTTTGCCGGCGACCAGCGACTTGAGGGGACGCCTCCCAACGTCGCTGTGCTGTCACCGCCTATTCGACGTGCGCGGGGTCGAGAGGAGACCACCTTTCTCCTACTGCTTGACCTCGGGGAGGATGTCCCTTCTCATCTATACAGGGAGATCCGTGAGGTTGCCGCCCAGGCCTTCTGGTCGTCGCCGGGCAGCGTGACAGCCGCGCTTCGGCGGGCTGTGGCGACGGCAAACCGCTCCCTCTTCCAAGCCAACCTGCAGTCCAGCCCAGAGGAGCGGCTATACGGTGGGCTTACCTGCGCCGTTGTGAGCGGCCAAGAGGTCTTTCTAGCCCAGGCGGGAGCGGCTTGGGCCTGCAGCCTCTGCGGGGGGCTTCTGGAGGAGTTCCCCAAGCGGAGACTTCCCGAGCTGGGGTCCGCTGCCTATGTCGACGTGCGCTTGGCCTATCTGAGGCCATGCCCTGGCGATACGCTGCTTCTGGGGTCTCGCTGGCTCAGCCAATCCGTCCCCGCCGATGCTCTGCGGCGGGTACTTCCGCGTGAGGACATGGAGGTTCTGCTGGACGGTCTGGAGCAGGTCGGTTCCGGCGGGGATTTCAGTGCGCTGGTGGCGCGCTGGCCGAGGCAGGCTGTCCCCGTGGAAGCGGAAGAAGTGGAGGAACCTTCAGTGCCTGAGGAGGAGCCCCCGGCTGAGCTCCCCGAGGCAGAGGAACCGAAGACTCCGCCAAGACGTGAACGACCACGCCGAACGCTGCGTCTGCCACCCTTGCCCACCCTTCCCCGTCTGCCCCGCCTGCCGCTCCGAGCTTGGCTGCGCTGGTTGGGGCGCGGGTTGAAGAGGCTGGGAGCAGCGGTGGTCGGAGGACTGCAGGTCCTGTTTCGACGTATGCTCCCCGGGCGTGAGATGCCAGCCCGAACACGCCCTCGGCGGAAGCGTCAGCCGCCGCCTGAGAACCCCCGGGTAATGGCCGGCGTCGCCCTGGCGATCCTGTTGACGATATCGGTGGTGAGCCTTGTGGCCTGGTTGAACTACGGCAGCGCGCTCCGCCACGACCTGGCGCTGACCCGAGCAAAGCGGGAGGCAGCTCAGGCGCGGGAGGTTCTCTCGTCCGATCCAGCCGCAGCCCGAGTCCACTGGGAGGCCGTTCTGCACGAGTTGGAGAGTGTTGGGGACAATGCGGAAGCGGCTGCCTTGCACACGGAAGCCCAGGAAGCCCTGGATGAACTGAATGAAGTCCTCTGGGTGGAGCCGACGCTGCTGTGGGATTTCGGGGCTCAGGCCAGGCTGCGTAGCCTGGTCGTCCAGGGCCAGTTGGTCTTCGTTCTCGATGCGGCTTCTGGATCGGTGTTCGAGTTGACGCTGGCCGAGTCCGGAGACCGCGTGATGGAGACAGACGCGGCCCCTGTGTTGATCGAAGCTGACGACGAGGTCAAAGGGCTGGTGGATATGGCCTGGGCGGGTCCTGGGGGAGAGCGCACCGCAGATGCACTGGTGGCGCTGGAGGAGGGAGGCACGCTCGCCGTCTACGACCCCGCGTGGGGGCTCAACCGCGTCTACCTGGGGACACTTCCGGATGAGGCCGACCCCGTGGCGATAGCTACTTTCCACGGTCGACTCTATGTGCTGGATCCGCAGACCGACCAGGTCTGGCGTTACCGGCCTGAGGGCGACGGCTATCCGAGCCGTGAGCCCTACTTCCCCGTTGCGTCCCCTCACCCTCTGGATGGCGCTCGCGATCTGGCAATTGACGGCAGTATCTACATCCTATTTGCTGACGGGTCGGTGGAGAAGTATTTTGAGGGTGAAATGATCCCCTTTGAGGTCACCGGTGTGCCTGCTCCCGAGCCTGCCTTTGTCGCTATGGCAGTCAACTCAGAGTTGACCAACAGGCCGGTGTTCTTCGCCGACTCGGCGGACGAGCGCGTGGTGGTGGTAAGGGCGGACGGAACCTTCAGCGCTCAGTTGCGCGCTCGGGAGGGCGAGTTTCAGTCCGTTCAGGCGTTGGCGGTGAACGAGGCGGCTGACCGCCTGTTTGTCCTGGCTGGTGGACGGCTCTATGTCCTCCCGCTAGAGGCGATCCCATATAACAGCTGAGGCGTTGGAGTGGAGAGAGATGGCTCTTTTCTGTGCTGAAATGGATTCGCCGGCGGGCCTGCTCCGCCTTGCGACGACGGAAGTGGGGTTGTGCAAGATCGCCTTGGGAGGCGAGGAGGAGCATTTCCTGGCTTGGCTGGCACAACATATCGGCCAGGAGCCGCAGCGCGATCCAGACGCGTTGCGTAATGTGCAGATCCAGCTGCGCGAGTATTTCTCCCGTCTACGCCGCCGCTTCGACCTAGCACTGGATCTGCGAGGTACTCCGTTCCAGCGGGCGGTCTGGTGGGAGATCGCCGCCATTTCTTACGGAACCACCGTAACCTATGGCGAGCTGGCTCGGCGGCTCGACCGTGGACCGGAGGTGGCCCGTGCAATCGGGGGGGCAGCCGCCGCCAACCCCGTCCCGATCGTCATACCCTGTCACAGAGTCGTCGGAGCCGACGGCTCACTGGTCGGATACGGCGGCGGGCTTGCTGCCAAGGCCGCCCTTCTGCGGCTCGAAGGGGTTCTTCTCTGACCGAGAGCGGAAGCTCGGTCTTGTCCAGTTGGAAATCTAGTATCGGAGGTGAGAGATGAACTTGAAGAGAATTGTCTTGCCCCTTTCTCTTTTGGTCCTTGCGGCGCTGGCCTGCAACGCCCCTGGCGCGGAGCCTACTCAGCCACCCCCTACGATGACGCCCTTCGAGCCCCAGCAGGCGGATACTCCTACTACCACGGCCCCCTCCCCCACGGAGCCTCCTACTGCGCCCCTGCCGACCCTTACGCCCAAGGCGACGCCAACTCCGTCGTCCCCACCACCGGCCACGTCCCCGCCGGTCAGCGCTGGGCCGCTTGATTTCCCACAGCCGCGATGGCTGGATGGATGGCAGCAGTTGCCAGACGGTAGCCACGAAGTGACGATCGTTGTCCGCATCAGCGGCGGCGCCCCGCCTTTCACCGTCAGACACGATGTGGAAGAGATCCAGACCTCAGAGCGGGACTATCCTCTCGTCTTCATTCACCACGGAGGGTGCCGCGCGATCAATCACTCCATCACCGTCGAGTCGGCGGACGGGCAGAGTGTCGCCCACGACTACTGGATTCCAGCTCCCTGGTGCATCACCCCCAGTCCCTAGAGGACGGCACGTAGGGCAAAGTCCCCCTTTGAGTGAGGTTCTCCCGGTCTCGATTTGGATCGCCATTTAGGAGACGGTCCCCTGGGCCAGGAACTCGGGGGACCTTTGGTGTGAGTCAGCGGAGGCCAGCCGTCTGGGGACTGGGCGGTGGCGAGCGCTGCTTCCGCCGAGGCGACGCAGGGCCATGTCTAGCGCTGCTGGCAGAGAATTCGCTTTCCCAGCCGAGTTGCGGTATAATTCGCTCGCCAAAAAGATTGGAAAGGAGACAGCAGAAACACGTGATGGAAACGTTTGACGCGGCAGAAACTACCATTCTTGACAGACTGCGTCGGCGGCTGAGTGACATCATGGCCGTGGAGCGGGTCGAGGTCAGGCAAGAGCCTGACCGGGTCATTGCTTTCTACGGCCGTCTCTACGACACGCCAGAAGTCGCGTTCGACCGCGCGTCTGAGCGATTCGAGGACCTGGGGTACACTGCGATGTTCGCGCAGGTGGACCCGGAGGAGGATGCCTACCAGGTGGTGGCGGTGCAGGGGGTGAGACGGCCCAAATCATCCCGCCGCTGGCTCAACGCGGTGCTCCTTGTCGCTACGATCCTGGCCACGATGGTGGCGGGACTGTCTCCAGAAGCCGACCTGAGCGATCCACTCTGGTACTTGTCCGGTCTGCCATTTGCGGCGGCCCTGATGGCCATTCTATTGGCCCACGAATTGGCGCACTACTTCGTCGCGCGGCGATATGGCTCGCCGGTAAGCCTGCCCTACTTTGTGCCGATGCCTCTCAGTCCCTTTGGTACTATGGGAGCGGTCATCTTGCAGCGGGCCCCGATGCGAGACCGGAGGGCGCTTTTCGACATTGGCATCGCTGGGCCGCTGGCCGGCCTTGTGGTGGCGATACCTCTCCTCATACTCGGCCTGGCCTTCAGCCAGGTTGGTCGTCCTTCGGAGTTCGTGGATATTCAGGAAGGTCTGGCAGTTACCCAGGAGGGTAACTCTCTGGCCTATGTCGCAGCTAAGTACCTGGTCTTCGGGCGGATCCTTCCGAGCGAGGGTGGAGAGGACGTGTGGCTCTCGCTGCCAGCCAGCCCGGGTGGGCCAGTGGCATTCGCTGCCTGGGCGGGGCTGCTGGTGACAGCTATCAACCTCCTGCCGATCGGGCAGTTGGATGGGGGGCATGTCGCCTATGCACTGCTTGGGAAGCGTGCGTGGAAGTTGGCCTACGTGACGATCGCCTTGCTGGGTGCCCTGGGACTCTATCTGGCGGCGATCGGCAACCTGGCAGCCGGCACTTGGATCGTCTGGGCGCTGCTGGGGCTCCTACTGGGCCCCCGTCACCCCCCACCCCTCAACGACGCCACCCGCTTGGGACGGGGCCGGGTACTGCTGGGCGTCCTTCTGGCGCTTATTCTCATCGCTACCTTCGTGCCAATGCCCCTGATACCGGCGCGGTGAGTGGTTTTTGAGCACTTTCGAGTTCCAGGTTTCAGGTTCGGAGGACCCATACTTGGGAGGGTAAAATGTCCTTCTATGCGCTGATTATGGCAGGCGGTGGAGGTACGCGGTTGTGGCCGCTCAGCCGCCGCTCACAACCCAAGCAGGCACTGGCCTTGGTTGGCGAGCGGACGATGTTCGAGCATGCTATGGACCGCATTGCACCGGTCTGTCAGCCGGAGGAGGTTTTCGTCATCACCGGGGCCGAGCAGGTGGAGGCACTCGGTGTCCAGGCGCCGGAGCTGCCCGCAGAGAACTTCATCGTCGAGCCGATGGGGCGGGGGACGGCGCCCGCTGTTGGCCTGGGTGCGTTCCACCTCTGGCAGCGCGATCCTGAGGCGGTGATGGTTGTCCTCACCGCCGATCATTTCATTCGGGATGTGAAGAAGTTCCGACGGGTCTTGTCGGCGGCAGCCCTTGTGGCCGAGGAGGGACACCTTGTCACCCTGGGTATTGAACCTTCCTTGCCCTCCACTGGCTTCGGCTACATCAAGCGAGGGGAGCAAATGACCACCGTCAGGGACTTCCCCGTCTTCCGCGTCGAGCGGTTCACGGAGAAACCCAGTCCTGAGACGGCCTTCCACATGGTGGAGTCTGGTCTCTACTCCTGGAACAGTGGAATGTTCATCTGGCGAGTGGATCGCATTATGGAGGAGATTGCGAAGCAGATGTCCGGGCTCTACGATCAACTGGCGCAGATCGGGGCAGTCCTGGGAACTCCTGCCTACGAATCCACCCTCCAGCGGATCTGGCCCGACGTGACACCGCAGACGATTGACTATGGCGTGATGGAGGGAGCCGAGGACGTGGTGGTCATCCCGGTGGATATCGGCTGGTCGGATGTAGGAAACTGGTCGAGCATGAGGGAGATCCTTCCCGCTGACGAGGAGAACAACGTGGTAGTCGGTGAGCACCTGGGGGTAGATACGCATGACACTATCGTCCTTGGAGGCAATCGGCTGGTCGCCACGATTGGTCTTGACGACATGATCATTGTGGACACCGACGACGCAGTGCTGGTCTGCCCGCGGGAGCGAGAGCAGGAAGTGCGAACGATAGTGAAACTGCTGGAAGAGAAGGGCCGCAACAGACTGCTGTGAGGCTGGCAGACTTCGAGCTGCAAGACCATCGGTTGAGGGAGAGGGAACCAACCAGCAAGGCTTCGAGTGGGGCCGGAGCGGACACGAATGGCCTAGAGGAACCGATTGACAGGAGTTTGTACAGCCTCAAGGGTGTGTCTAGAAGATAGCCAAAGGGGCGCAGAGAACACCGGGTGTTTCCAAGGAGACCTCTGTGTTCTCTGTGTCTCTACTATGATTCCGGCCGCGAGAGATAGATAACATAGATCACTGAGGTATGTATGCAGGCCTATTGCATGAAGTGCAAAGCCAAACGAGAGATTGAGGATCCTGAGCCGGTCTTCACCTCCAATGCCCGACCCGCCACACGGGGAACCTGCCCGGTCTGTGGAACCAATCTATTCAGGATGGGTAGAACGCCAGCCCACAAAGGGATGGCACCCCCGCCCGCGCCAAAGCCGGATGGGCAATTGGTGATAGTTGAGTCGCCAGCCAAGGCGCGTACCTTGAGTCGCCTTCTGAACAAGGGCTACACTGTTCGTGCGTCGGTAGGCCACGTGCGCGATTTGCTCCGATCTTCTATGTCGGTGGATGTGGAGAACGACTTCAAGCCCCGCTATCGAATACCTAACGAGAAGCGGGACGTAGTTAAGGAACTGCGAGAGGAGGTCAAGGAAGCGGCCGAGGTCTTCCTGGCTACCGATCCGGACCGGGAGGGCGAGGCCATTGCCTGGCATCTGCTCGAGGCGGCGAGGATCAAACACTCCCAGGCCCGCCGCGTGGTCTTCCATGAGATCACGCGGCAAGCCGTGGAGGAGGCTTTCTCCCACCCGACGACGATCAACGAAGATCTGGTCGATGCTCAGCAAGCCCGGCGGATCCTGGACCGGTTGGTGGGTTACAGCCTGAGCCCGCTTCTGTGGCGGAAGGTGCGGAGCCGGCTCAGCGCGGGTCGGGTGCAGTCGGTGGCGGTCCGCCTGGTGGTCGAGCGAGAGCGGGAGATTGAGAACTTCGTGCCCGAGGAGTACTGGTCCATAGAGGCGGAACTGGCCAAACGGGAGGATCGTCGCCCGCCCCGCAGTTTCGTCACCAAGCTCCACCGCATCGGCGGAGAGGAGGTGGATCTCAAGAACGAGGCCGCCACGCAAGAGGTGGTGGATGAATTGGAGGAAGCAACCTACGTCGTGGCCTCGATCAAGAAGGGGAAGCGAAGGAGACGCCCTTCTCCGCCCTTCACCACCAGCACGATGCAGCAGAGGGCCTCGCGCCGCCTGCGCTTCACGCCCCGCCGCACAATGCGCATCGCGCAGCAGCTCTACGAGGGAATCGACCTGGAGGGAGAGGGGTCGGTGGGGTTGATTACCTACATGCGCACCGATTCCACCAACGTCGCCGAGCAGGCCCAAACGGAGGCTCGGAAGTACATCGCCAAGCGGTATGGGGAGAGGTTCCTGCCTAAGAAACCCCCT
>JASFWK010000102.1:0-7800 GCA_050049355.1 Anaerolineae bacterium
ATACAGCCCTGTGGTCAAGATGTCAACCTCTTCCGGTTGGATGTATGGGATGCGAGTTCCCTCTTCACGGCGTTGGACTGGGGCTGGGGGTAGGGGTGGGTGGCGCCTCCAGCCACAGGAAGGCGTAGACCGGGCCTTGCTCTGAGCTCTGCTTGTAGATGCCTTCTCCCGGCGCGCGCCGCACCACACGTACCCACCAGCGGAAGGTGCGGACCCTGCTTCCGGGCGGGGGATACGCCTCTTGTGGGATGCGATAGACGGTCGCCCGGGTGCGTTCGACTAGCGGCTCTGTTCCCGGGCGGAATACGTGGACCTCGTACCATTCGTTCGGGCGGAGGATGGCAACAGCGGCCCATTGGAGTGAGATCGCCGCATCCGGCCCTCCAAAAACCGAGCCGTCTGGTGGGCTCAGCAGCGGAGGCGGGGGGTAGGGTGGCAAGGGCGTCGGTGTGGCGTTGGGATCAGGCGTGGGAGTAGGCGTCGGCATCGGCGTTCCCAGTGGGATGATCAAGCTCTGATTGACCCGGATGACGTCAGAGCCAGCAGGGATCTCCGGGTTGGCTGCCCTCAACAGCGCAACGGTGACGCTGTATTCCTGAGCGATGGAGAGCAGCGTCTCCCCGGGTGCCACCACGTGTATGTGGATATCGCCGGGTGTGGTGGGTGTGGGGCCCGCAGGTTCGGCACCCGTTGGGCCCGGCGTTGGGGTAGCCGCCGGAACGAGCAGAACCTGACCCACCTGGAGCAGATCCGGGGAGATGCCTGGGTTCAGCGCCAGGATCTCGTCGGACGTCGCATCGTACTGCTGGGCGATGGAGAGCAGCGTCTCTCCTTCCTGCACCTGGTGTGCCCGCGGCTGGGGCGGCATGGTGGTTGGCGTCGCGGAGGGACTCAACGTTGGTGTGGGAGTAGATGTGGGGGTAGGGGTGACGGTGGGAGAGCTGGTTGGGGTCGCCGTGGCGGCGGGAGGGAAGATGAACGGGCGCAGGAGCAGCCCGCCCACCGCCAGTACCAGCAGCGACACGGCTACCACCGCGATCAGGAAGGGCCAAAGCGGGCGCTGACGGGGCTCAGCTTCTAGGACTCCTTCCTCCTGGTCCAGCGATGCGCCGCACATCAGGCACGTTGAGGCTCGCTCCGCCACCCGCGCTTCGCACGCGGGGCAGTAGCGCGGTTCGTCTGTAGAAATGGGAACAGCCGGTTCTTCGCTCATCTCAAAGCAGGTCGCCCAGGGCACGCCACGGTGTGCATCATGGTTCGGCTGTGGAAGCCCAACGGCTCAGCTGGCTGCTTCTCGGCTGCGTCTCTTCCGCATATCGCAAGCCATCACCTGGTCCCCTATGCCTCTCCCCTTTTCTCATGCAAGCAGGGAGAAAGGGAGGATCTCGCGGCTTGCCATCTTTTCTGCAGTTCACGCTGGCTCCGCCAACCGTCCGTCTAGCCCCAGCTCGTCAGCGATTCCCTTCATCGCCTCCAGCACCACGCCGACATGCTCCCACAGGTCTATCCCGAGCGCTTCAGCGCCTTCCTCCGCTCCCTCCCGGCGCGCGCCGGCGGCGAATCGGTGATCATCCCATTTCTTCTTGACGCTCCTGACCTTCACGTCCCGGATGTCCTTGGAGGGCCGCACGAGGGTCACAGCGACGATGAGTCCTGTCAGGTCGTCCACGGCGTAGAGAGCGTGTTCCATCGGACCCTCTCGTTCCACTCCGGTGTACTCGGCGGCGTGAGAGAGAACAGCGTGTACGATCTCCTCGGGCCAGCCCCGCTCCTGCAGGATGCGCGCGCCGGCCTCGGGGTGCTCCTCGGGGAAGCGCTCGTAGTCGAAGTCGTGCAGCAGCCCGACGATCCGCCACTTCTCCTCGTCCCCGGCGAACCGCTGCGCGTAGGCGGCCATGGCCGCCTCCACGGCCAGCATGTGCTTGATGAGGTTGGTCTTTTTCGTGTACTCGTTCAGCAAGCTCCAGGCTTCTTCGCGAGTTAACTGCATCCTCCTCCTCCAGAATCGGCAGTGGATCTCTCAGTATAGACGTAGGATGGGGTGTCCGCAAGCCCCGTCGGGCCGGCCGGCCAGGATCTCTCGTCGCCATCGTAGGTGCGCCGGCAGGCATAACCTAACACGCTCTCTGCGATGGGCATTCCTGGGTGCGGATGGCCCACGCCCAAACCTGCCCCAATCACGCGCACGATAAGTCCAAGCCGCCGCCCCATATCTCATCGCCGCGTTCTGCTGCCCTTGGCGGAACTAGGGCAGCGCCTCGGCGACCGTTAGCAGCGTCTCGAAGTCCGGTCCCCAAACCACTGTCGCGACCCGGCCGGCACGGACCAGATAGGCAGACCCAGCTGGCCCCTCCCAGAAACATCCGTGCAGATCGTACGGTGCATCTGCAACGATGAGAGGTGGAGTCCGGAAGCGGGGGACAAGCAGAGCGTACGCTCTCTCGAAAGCCTCTGCTTCGTCCCGGTTATCCCAGCCGATGCGCCAGGCGAGCACCTGTTCTCCCTCCTCGTTTTCCCACAGTTCGAAGGTGTCCCCCGCCCACCCATCGGCGCCCTCCCAGGCCATGCCGTCGCTCTCCAAGTGGGCGGCCAGGTGGAGGCCGACCAGCAGCTCACCCAACGTATCCCGCCGCATCAGGTCCCAACCTTCGCCCAGAGTTGTTCCCAGATCGGGCAGGGCAACGTCCTCTACTGGTTCGCCTGCAAGGTACCGCCCGGGGTGAAGGACTTGCTCGGTGGAGCACGGCGGGCGGGCGTAGGCGCGGTTTACTCTCTCCCATTCCCCCTCCTCGTAGAGGGCGGCGAGCAGATGCGCTCCCTCTTGATAAGGGAACAAGCGCAGCTGTTCGAAGGCTGCATTCTCCGCAATGGGGGCGTAGCTTGGTTCCTCGGCGCCCGCTGCCATTCGTGCTAGCTGACTGATCTCCTCTTGGTCGGATTCCGATTCGGCGTAGCGTGCCGTAGTCATGACGGCGTCTCCTTCTATCAGCGCCTTCAGAGCCAGTGCCGCGTCCGTGGTGGGCTGACAGGGGGATACGGTTCCCAAATTGAACTGCTTGTGCTGAAGGGCATGAACCAGAGCGTGGACCACGGCGAGTTCGTCTTCGGTAGTCGCTGGCCCGCGTCCGGAGACCAGGAGGATCTGCTGCTCATCGGGAACGTAGAGGCTAAGGATGTGAGCGGCTTGTTCGGAGACGTCTGGCAAGGGGGGGGGATCCAGCGCAGGGATCAGCCCGAGATCGGTGTAGAGAGCCAGCTCCTCTTGGGGCTGCTCCTCTTGGTAGCGCTGCAGAAGCGTCAGGGCGAGCTCGTGGGCCGTGGGGAAGGTAACCGGGATCTGCTCCACTGGCGGGAGTTCTCGCATTCCGGCGACGATCTGGCCCACCTCTTGCACGAAGCGGGCGCTCTGGATGGGCGAGAGCGGGGCAGCCGGTGTGGGGATCGGGGTGGCAGCCGGTGAGGGTGAGGCGATAGGCGATACCACCGTCGGCGTGGTTACTGGCGAGAGGGGAGATGGATTCGTCGAGCCGACGGAGCTGGTGCGGCGGAAGGGAGAAGTGGTGAATACGGCAAAGCCCAATACCCCGAACACCAAGGCCAACGCTCCCGCTAGAGAGATCAAGACTCGCCGCTGGTCGGGGGTGAAGCGAGGATCGCTCACGAGAGCGCCTCCCGTTGAGACGCAGTCAGGGCGGTAACACCCTGCTGGGCCAGAGACAGCATCTTGTTCAAAGCTTGAGGGGGGAAAGGGCTGCCCTCAGCGGTACCTTGGACCTCTACGAATCGGCCATCTTCTGTCATCACCACATTGAGATCCACCTCTGCCTCGCTGTCTTCAGCATAGCAGAGATCTAGCCGCGCCTGGCCGTGGACGATGCCGACGCTGACGGCGGCGACGGGAGGGTGAAGGATGTCCGCAGGCAGGTCCCCCTGCTCGCTGAGGCGGCGGACAGCGAGGGCGAGAGCGACATATCCGCCGGTAACTGCAGCGGTGCGCGTGCCCCCGTCGGCCTGGATGACATCGCAATCCAGTATCAGGGTATGTTCTCCTAGGCGGCTCAGATCAACCGCCGCGCGCAGCGAACGGCCGATGAACCGCCGGATCTCTTGGGTGCGCCCCCTCAGACCACGGATCTCGCGGGGCGTTCGGGTGTGGGTGGAGCGGGGCAGCAAGGCGTACTCAGCAGTCAGCCATCCCTCTCCGGTGCCAGCCAGCCAGCGTGGAACCTGATTCTGGACGCTGAGGTTGCACAAGACGCGGGTGCGGCCCGTCTTCACCAGAACCGATCCCTCTGGATACTCCACGTAATCCAGTACGAATCGGACCGGCCGGAGTTCATCTGGCCGACGGCCGTCTAGCCGTCGGGAGGCGCTTGGGCGTTCCATATTGACTTGGGATTATACCATAGCGAGCCAGCAGGGTAAAGGAGCGTTGGGGATTCTATTCCTGGGAGGTCGGCGTAGTAGGAATCGGGGGTGGGGTATCCGTCGGAGCAGGCGCCGGGGTATCTGTGGGAGGCAGTGTGGGGACGGGAGTATCCGTCGGAGGGTGCGAGGTTGGTGTGGGTGTGGGGGTTTCTGTCGTGGGGGGCGGGGTGGGGGTGTCGGTGAGTAGAGGGAGAGGCGTGGCGGTGGGCACCTCTGTCGGTGGGCTCACTCGGCACTGCAGCCGTCCCTCGAACTTGCGCCCGTGGGTGTTCCACGCCGTAACCCGCAGCGTGTACAGACCAGGGGCGAGGTGGGTGGTATCCCAAACTGTCAACTCGCCGTTCCGCACTTGTGCCAGGTGAGGGCCGCTGATCCACCCCCATCCTTCAGGGTTAGCTCCTACCCCAAACTGCACATTGTAGTAGTCGAAGTCGGGCAGAGACACGGTGCCAATGACCGGGACCAGCCCGTGGGCTGGGGATGCAGAACTCGGTGAGGTGATCTGCACCTGGGCTTGGCCGGTGTCCCCCGTGCACAGCTCCGGCGCGATCGCAGGCAGCCCCTGGGCCTGTGCCCACTCCCTCCCTTGCGGGTCGTCAATTGCCAGCACTACCTGTCCCTGGTCATGGTCTGAGCAGACCTGATACCAGTCGTACTCCGGGTCCAGAGGAGGCTGATCGGCGGCGAATATCTCTGTCTTGCGCCGTGGGCAGTATTGACTGGGCTGGGTGCCGGAATCGGCGCAGATCTCCATCTCCACGATTCCTTCTGGGCGGATGAAGTTCTGCACCGGTTTGCCATCCAGCGCCGCCTCCATGAAGTCGCGCCAGATAGGCGCCGCTCCCCGCGAGCCAGGCAAGTCGATCATCTCGCTGTTGTCGGAGTTCCCAACCCAAACGCCTGTTACCAGCCCGGGTGTGTACCCAATAGTCCAGGAATCCCGGTAATCGTTGGTTGTGCCGGTCTTTGCCGCCGCCGGGCGGGAGAGTTCCAGGGCATTGGGACAGCCGAAGGCAGGACAGCGCGCCTGTCGGTCGGAGAGGATGTCGGTGATCAAATAGGCATGCTCTGGCCGGATGACCTCCTCGCCCGCTGGCTCACTGTTGTCCACCAGCACGCTGCCATGGCTATCCTCAATGCGCAGGATAGGGGTGGGGGGCACGCGCACCCCTCCGTTGGCGAAGACGGCGTAGGCTCCGGCCATTTCCAGCAGCTTAACTTCCCCACCGCCCAACGTGAGGCTCAAGCCATAGTCATCCCGCGTGAAGGTGGTGATTCCCAGGCGGCTGGCCATCTCCTTGAAGGCCGGAATGCCGACGAACTGAAGGGTCTTGACGGCTGGGACGTTGTAGGAATTGGCCAGAGCGCCGCGCACCAAGACCGGGCCGTGGAATCTTCTGTCATAGTTGCGTGGCACGTATGGTGGATTTGCGCCGTCGGGGAACTGGGTCTCCAGGTCCCAAATGAGCGTGGCAGGGGTCCACCCCTTTTCGAAGGCAGCGACGTACGTGACCGGCTTGATGGAGGAGCCGGGCTGACGCTCCTGCAGGGCGACGTTGACCTGCCCGTCGATCTCCTCGTTGTAGAAGTCGGCGCTTCCGACCATAGCCAGTATGTAGCCGGTGGAGGGCTCGATCGCGACCAATGCGCCGTTTGTGGCGTTATGATCGGCCAGTCCGGCCACGTGCTCGGCCACGATCTCCTCTGCCTTCGCCTGCAGTTCTGAGTCCAGTGTGGTGTAGATGCGCAAGCCCTCTCCTCGATAGAGCGCCTCTGGTCCGTACGTCTCCTCCACCACCCGGCGCACATAGGCGACGAAGTGGGGAGCAGGAATCACGTCGGCGGTGATTGGCGGTTGGAAGTCGTACGTGGCGATTTCCGCCGCAGCTGCCTCTGCCTCTGCCTGGCTTATGTATCCTTGCTGGACCATAAGCCGCAGGACGTCGTGCTGGCGGGAGAGAGCTTCCTCCCGCCCTCCGCCGAAGACGTCATAGGTAGACGGTGACTGTGGCAGGCCAGCCAGGAAGGACGCTTGGCCCAGCGTGAGTTCCGCCGCATCGACGCTGAAATAGGTCTCGGCTGCTGCCTGTATGCCGTAGGCGAGGTTGCCGTAGTATATCTCGTTCAGGTAGATCTCCAGGATGGTGTCCCGTGGGTACCGTCGAGTGATCTCGAACGCTAGCACGATCTCCTTGATCTTGCGTTGGGTAGTGCGCTGAACTCGCTCTTCGGGGGATAGGAAGAGATTGCGGGCCAATTGCTGGGTGATGGTGGAGGCTCCGGAAACCGTCTCCCCAGCTTGGAGATTGCGGCGGACTGCTTTCAGGATAGCGATGGGGTCGAAGCCCGGGTGGCGGTAGAAGTCGGCATCCTCTGTGGCGATGGTGGCCTGGATCAGGTAGGGGGAGATCTCCTGCAACGTAACGTAGGTTCGCCGTCCGCCGTGCGGATCGACCGCTTCACCCAACAGGTTGCCATGGCGGTCGTAAATCATTGAGCTGACGAAGGTGGACTGGCGGGCGATGAGCTCCTCTGCGGGGGGAAGTTGCGTGGCGATAAGGGTGTATCCGGTGACTACTGTGGCGAAACCAGCGAAGAACAAGACGATGGTGGCCAGCGAAATGAAGAAGAAAGCCCGGATGAGCCGGCTGCTCGTCGGGAGGCGCCGCGACGAGGCAGATTGGTGTCGAGGGATGTAGCCTTCACGCTGCGGGGGAGGAATCGGGCGAGGGAGCCCTGCCGTGGGTGTCACGCCGCGGGTGACCCGTGGAGATAGGTCGGTAGACTCACCTCTCTCCCAGGGCAGAGCTCCCGTCTCAACCTCATCCGGACTGGGTGGAGGCGGCGTGGGCTGAGTATCATCCTGGGGACTGTTCCCCGGTTGGGTTGGTTCCCTGTCTTGCTCTTCCATCGTCAGCGAGGAAGATTATAGCACCGGGGGTAAGCGTGTCAAGGGGCAACGCCTGGCGCACGGCAATCGCAAGGTCACCGAAGCTCCCTCTCTGATGCCAGGGTGGCCGAGAGATATGGTCCAAGAGGGGGATGGTTCATTCTCCAGTCGAATGGGTTGCATTGTTATGTTGCGCGAGAAGATGTAGATGCCCGCCAGGTTGGAAAAGCAATCCCTAGTGCTGGTTCTTGGGCAGGAAGTTGCCTATTTCGTGCCGCTGGGTCCGCAGATTCAGGCAAGCGTGTATTCCGCTTGACGAGAGGAGCGACCTATCTCTGAGTTGTCCCCCAAGAGGGCCCGGACATGAAGACAACGTGGCTATCTTCTCCTGATTCGCGTTCCCTGGGACTCGTTCCAGCGGTTTCTCGGCGGGTTGATCAGAGATGTAGTTGATCGATTTGCCAACCCCTTGCAAGTCGTGG
>JASFWK010000104.1:0-7642 GCA_050049355.1 Anaerolineae bacterium
GCTCGTGAAGGGCTACGCCGGGCAGTAGCGGCAAGGCGTAGAACCACGCGGCCAACTCTGGATCTTGTACCAGCAGCAGGGCGGTCCCCTGAAGGTGGCGGTGTATCCATCGCTCCAGGACCAGCAAGGGGACTAGGGAGGCAGCGAACCAGAGGAAAGCGGTCCAGTCCATCGGGTTGAGCCTTGCGAGGCTGCCCTAGTGCGCGACCAGGCTCTTGCGCACGATGACCGCGAAGTCCTCGGCGCTCAGGCTGGCCCCGCCGACCAGGGCTCCGTCGATCTCGGGCTCCTGCATAAACTCGGTGCAGTTGGCGGGCTTCACGGACCCGCCATACTGGATGCGAATCTCCTCAGCGATATCTTCTCCGTAAAGCTCGGCCAGGCTGGCCCGGACCACGTCGCCGATGATACGAGCGGCGTCGGGTCCGTGGGCCGGGAGACCGGTGCCGATGGCCCAAATGGGCTCATAGGCCACGACGGCGCCGCGAGCCTGTTGTGTCGTCACGCCCTGGAAAGCGGCCCGCACCTGTGAGCTCACCACGGCCTCCGTCTGCCCAGATCGATTCTGCTCCAGGTTCTCGCCTACGCATACGATTGGCGCCAGGCCGTGATCGAGAGCGGCGTGGAGTTTCTTGTTGATTATCTCATCGGTCTCTCCAAAGATGGTCCGCCGCTCTGAGTGGCCGATGATGACATAATCGCAGAGGCCCGCGAGCATCCGAGGCGAGACCTCGCCGGTGAAGGCGCCGGCCTCCTCCCAATGCATATTCTGAGCGCCGACGCGGATTGGTGAGCCCTCCACCGCTCGGCGTGCCGCCTCCAAGGCCGGGAAAGGCGGGCAGATTGCCACCTCGATCTCTGTGACGCCTTCGAGGCGGGCTTTCAGTTCGGTCCCCAAAGCGATCGTCTCTTCAACAGTCTTGTGCATCTTCCAGTTTCCGGCGATGAATGGCGTCCGCATCTTGTTCCCCTCTCTAGGTGCTCAGTCCTCTTCCACTATGGCTCATCCGCTACACGGATGATGTGCTCCAGGCTAGTAATCAGTTCGTCGGCTCGGCGATCACCGAGCTCGTCCCAATGTTCGTCTACCCACACCAGGAGCTCTCGCAGTATCTGAACCGCTCCCTCGTGATCTCCCCCTTCCAACGCCCCTTGGGCCTGGTCCAGCTGCTCGGTGATTGTAGACCTCAGCTCCTCTTCAGGTATCTCGCCTGCCAGCAAGTGGAGGCCCCTGATCTCTCGCTGGATGAACTGATCCCTTCCTCCTTCTTCTAGCATTGCCAATTGCTGTTCCGCACGAGTTCTAAGACCGTGCGGGATTGCTTCTTGGTCAAGCACGAACTCCAACTCCCTCCGCGCTGCCTCCCAGTTGCGCTCTCGGGTGTAGCAGATGGCCAGGCCGTAGTGGCCCCAGGCCAGCTGCGGATCCAGGCGCAGGGCGGTATCCAACTCCGGGCGGACCTCGGCACATAGACTACCTTGACCCAACGCGATCAGGGCATTGTACGCGTGAGCGGAGGGATCCCCAGGCGCCTCCTCCAGCATCCATCCAACTTGCTGACTGGCCTCGTCCCACCTCTCCATCAGCAATGCTGTCTCCGCTGCCATTCCGTGCATAGCGAGGTTGCCCGGATTGGCCTCGAGTCCCTCCGTGAGGAGCTGTGCAGCTCGACCGTATTCTCCTCTCTTCATCAGAAGGTCGGCAGCCTCCAGATAGGCAGGTACAAGTTGGGGATCGGCCTCCTGCGCTTGTCCATACAGGTTGAGCGCGCGTACGGGATTGTCTTGCTCTCGGGCACTGCGAGCTCTCTCCAGGAGCTGTACAGCGCCTTCGGGTCCCGGAAGCATGTTGGACTGCTGCTGCTTCGCCAGACCCAATCCTAGGAGCCCGAGGAAGCCTACCACCACCAGGGCCGCCGCGCCGCCGATGAGCCAGGGCCAGCGACGCCTCTTGGTCCTGATTTGTTTCTCTTCCTCTCTTCCCTCCTCTGTCTCCTTCTTCGCTTGAGCCACCGTCTCAACTGGATCAGCCATGGCGGGCGGCGGTGCAGCGACCGTCTCGGAAAGGGGGAACTCAGCAGCATCATCCACTGCTTCTTCGAAGGCAGCCGTCAGCTCCGCTACCGACTGGAATCGGTCATTTGGGTTCTTGGCTAACGCCTTCAGTAGGATTCGCTCAAATGCCTCGGGGAGGTCTGGCTTGATGCTGGAGGGGAGCGGAAGAGGGGTGAAGATGTGGTCGTGGACAACAGCGTAGGGGGTGTCTGCCTGGAAAGGGGTGCGACCCACCAGCAGTTCGTACAGAACCACGCCCAGGGAGTAGACATCGGTACGGGCATCCAGCTGGATGTCCCCCTTGGCCTGCTCGGGCGAGATGTACTGCGGAGTGCCCACCATCATGTCGCCTGTGAGGGTAGATTCCCCGCCCTCGGCCATCCGCGCCAGGCCAAAGTCAGCCAGGTAGATCTTCCCATCGGGGGTGAGAATGACGTTGGAGGGCTTGATGTCTCTGTGCAGGACTCCCTCGCCATGAGCGTAGGAGAGGGCACTTCCTACCGCCTCCAATACCTGATGCACTTCTTCCAGGCTCAATGAGCCGCGCTGGAGGCGAGCCTTCAAGGTCTCTCCCTCCACGAACCGGATCACCAGGTAGGGATGGTCGCGATGCTCGGCGTAATCGTAGATGGGGACAATGGCCGGGTGCTCGAGTTTGGCGACGATCCGTGCCTCCCGCTTGAAGCGGGCCAGGAAGCTGGGATCTTCCTGCAGGGCGGTGTGAAGAACCTTGATGGCTACATACCGGTCTAGCGCAGCGTGGTAGGCCTTGAACACAGTGGCCATGCCACCCCGTCCTAGCTTCTCGACGATGCGGTATGGCCCTACGTTCTCGCCAATCGTGAAAGGCATCCTACTTCCTCCAGGTACTGGAAGTCTCAACTGGCGGCCATTATAGCAGAGGTGGGTAGAGAAATCAAAGCAGCCCTCCAACCCCAGGTGCGCCACTCGACGATCGAGACGGGAAAGCTCCCCGGGCCACACGCGAGACTCCTCTGCTCGATTCTCGTGCGTATCTCCTTCTTTGTGGTATAATCTCTCTCGCGATGACAGGTATTGATGCCTGAGCCTCACCGCCGAGATGCAGAGTTCACAGAGATTCTCAGACCAGAGTCCCTGCGGTGAGAAGATGAGTCCAGAAGCGCGCCAGCACAGTGAGTGAAGGAAGATGGCCCGATGACAGAACTTCGCAATGGCGGGCTCATTCGCGTCCAAGTTCACGCTGGGAGAACCCTTGGCTGGGTTCTTCCAGTTTGGGCCGCTCTCTGCGGGGCGGTCGCCTCTGGGGATTTTGTCCTGAGCGCGGTGGGTGGAGGGCGTCTGTTGATTGTCTTTCTGTTGGTGGAGGCTGGATGGGGCACTGTGTGGAGCGCACTGGCCACCACCGACTGGGCTACTCCTATCCGCCGTTGGCGGAACTGGTCTATGGATGTACGCTTGGCTTTGCTTCCCTATGCTCAACCTGGCTCGCCGGGCTATCGTTCAGCTCGCTGGCTCGCTCAGTTGCGTGCATGGTGGCGTCAGATCGTGGTTCCCACCGTCGGCTCGAGTGTGGGCAAGGTGATGGTCGGGCTGGCGATGTCGCTGATCCTGGCAGCTGCGGCTGCGCCGGAGCTGGCGATGCTGAGCCTGGCTGCCTTCGCTCTGATGCAGCTGGCTCTTGTCCTGGAGCGAGGGCGTGGGCAGCCGCCGCTGGGGTGGGACTGCGCTTTCAGGGTGGGATTGCCCTGGCTCGCTGGCCACCTTGCCTTCACCCCCCTTAGTCTTCCCTCGGTTGCCCTGGCGATGGTCTTCTCCACGACGGTCGCTGGAGCGGGCGCGGTCGATCGAAGGTGGAGGCGTATACTGTGGACAGGGGGGCAGCTCTGCGCTGCTTCTCTTCTCATTCTTCTCCATCGTCCCCTGGCGGCCCTCTTCCTCACGTTGCTCCTGTCTCCCCAGTGGCTGCTCGCTGCTTGGTCCCCGCGTACCACATCCTCCAACCCGCCTGGATGGATCCGGCGGTCCTGGCCTTGGCTGGTGGCGGGGATGCTTCTGTCGGCTTGGGCGCTGTAGGATGGTATGGATCTTAGCGCTCGCTGGGCTCCTCCTCTTGGCGGCTTTGATCTACTGGCAGCTGGTTGTCGGTGAGGGAACGTACCTTGGGCCCCGTGTGGTTGTCCTACTCTACGATTTGGCGGCCGCCACCTATGAGCGTATCAAGCGATTCGACCACTACTACGAGCAGAGATTCCTGGGCCTGCCGTTGGCCCAGGCTCTGCAGCTGGTCCCTACCCCTATCGTACTGGACGTAGGGACTGGCACGGGACGGTTGCCTCGCGCGCTGCTCTTCCAACCGAATTTCCGCGGCCATGTGGTGGGACTAGATCTCTCTCGACGGATGCTGAAGGAAGCCAGTCGGCTCATGCGTCCCTACTTCGAGCGGGTGACTCTCATCTGGCAGGATGCCCGCACTCTGCCCTTCCTGGATAACACCTTCGACGCGGTGACCTGTCTCGAAGTTCTCGAGTTCACTCCGGATCCGGAGGGAGTGCTGCGGGAGCAGGTGCGGGTTCTGCGTCCTGGGGGGGTGCTCTTAGTCTCGAACCGGGTCGGTCCGGATGCACCCTTGCTGCCCGGAAGGGCTTTTTCGCGTCCGGCGTTTGGGGCTCTCCTGCGCAGCCTCCCGCTGGAGGAGATACATATTCGGTCTTGGCAGGTGGACTACGACTTGGCCTGGGCACTGAGGACCGGTACGCCCGGAGGCGGAGGAGAGCGACCACTGCCGGAGATTCTCCGTTGTCCAGCTTGTGGCCACAGCCCGCTGCCCATGCGGGAGGGGGCCTACCGCTGTGCTGGCTGCGGCTGCGCCTATGCCGTGGCTGATGATGGAGTGATCGAGATGACAGAGCGCACCTTAGGTCTCTGGATCGCTGGCTGATGGAGCACGCACTTCTCAACGTGGAGCCGGTCGTGATCTGCTTCTTGCGCCGACTGGCTCTGTGACACTGATCTCTAGGAGAAGGGCAGAAGATGACCGGAACACGGGTCGTACGTTACGAGAGAGAAGGTGGTCCGCGGTGGGGACTGGCCGAGGGAGGACAGATCCGGGAACTCCGTGGAGATCCATATGGAGAATGGGAGCCAGGTTCGGAGGTTGGGACGCTGGAGGAAGCTACCCTATTGGCTCCGGCTGCTCCAACCAAGATCCTCTGCGTGGGCCGCAACTATCCCGCTCACGCCGCCGAGCATCATTCTGAGGTCCCTCCGGAGCCGCTTCTGTTCCTCAAACCCCCCAGTGCCTTGATTGGTCCACAGATGCCAATCCTTATGCCGTCCCAATCGGCGCGCGTGGACTACGAGGCGGAGCTGGCTGTGGTCATCGGTCGCCGGTGCCGGAACGTGTCTCCGGAAGAGGTCTGGGCCTACGTACTGGGTGTGACCTGCGCCAACGATGTCACAGCTCGCGACCTACAGCAGCAAGATGGACAGTGGACTCGCGGCAAGGGGTTTGATACGTTCTGCCCCGCAGGACCCTGGGTGGTGACGGGGTTGTCGGAGGTGGAGGTGGCCGATCTGACGGTTGCCTGCCGGGTGAACGGGGAGATCCGTCAGGCTGCTCGAACCTCTGAGATGGCGTTTAGCACTGCGGAACTCATTGCCTACGCGGCGGCGGTGATGACCCTGGAACCTGGAGACCTCTTCCTTACAGGTACGCCGGCCGGTGTAGGGCCCCTGCACGCCGGGGACGTTGTGGAGGTGGAGGTGGAGAAGATCGGAGTGCTGAGCAATCCAGTAAGGAAAGCCCAATGACCCCCTCTGGTCCGGTTCACCCAGAGAGCATTGGGAAGGAATCGCTCACGCTCCAACCAAAGACGACCAGGGACTCACCTCAGCCACGGGTTTGACTGCTTTTCCCGCGCAACTGTGGTCCTTGGACCGTGACCAGGGTAGAGCACGGTGTCGTCGGGCAAGCCAAACAGGATCTCCCGAATAGAGTGCATCAAAGTGTCCCTGTCACCTCCGGGCAGATCCACCCGACCCACTCCCATAGCGAATAGCGTGTCTCCGTCGAAAGCCACCCCCTCTTCTTCCAGATAGAACGTAACGCCGCCGGGGGAGTGGCCTGGGGTATGCAGCACCTGAAACCGGAGCAATCCCACCTCCAGCAGATGCCCGTGTTCCAGTTCCAGGTCTGGCAGGGGGCTCTTCTTCACCTGTACGCCGAAAAGGGGGCCGCCCCCTTGTCCCTCAAGGATGGGAAGCTCTGCGGAATGGAGGGCGAGGGGCGCTCCAGTGGCGGCCACGATGTCAGCGTTGGCTCCCATGTGATCGAAGTGGCAGTGGGTGTTGAGGACGTACCGGATGGCGAGTTTGCTTGCCTTGATTGCCTTCAGGATTCGCTCTGGATGCCCTCCGGGGTCGATTACCACCCCCTCGCGGGTCTCCCTGCAACCCACCACATAGCAGTTGGTGCTGGTGATACCCACGTGGATTGTGTGTAGGATCATGCCCGCCTCCCACTTGCGCTGCGTTGACTGGGTCGGAAAGGCGTTCACTATATCACTGTTGGACTGGCCATGCAAGACAGCAGGCAGCAGGTGACTATGCACATCTATACGATGACCAATCCGTCCCGCCTCTGTCCGCCGATATTGACACGGGGGCGAGTCTGCTGCCTCCCCTTCTCTGCTTCTACTGAGCTACGACGAAGGCAAGTGCGTGATCGCGTGTGTGAGACAGACTTACCGCCCACTCTGTGAGGCCTAATTCCTCGGCCCGCTTCGCTGCTCGCCCGTCTAGGTAAACCTCGGGACGACCCCGCCAGTCTCCCAAGACCTCCACGTCCAGCCACCCAATTCCGTCGCGCGCTAGAATGCGCATGCCCACGCCCAGCGCCTTCGATACCGCCTCCTTGGCCGCAAACCGCGCCGCCAGTTCCGCTGGGCGTTCTCGGGCGTAGCGAACTTCGGCGGGAGTGAAGACACGCTGGAGGAATCGCTCCCCGTAGCGGCTCAGCACTCGCTCGACGCGAGCTATCTCAATGAGGTCTACTCCAACCACCATACCAGGTCTCCTAGTGATTGCCTTGCTCCCCCGTCGTCCCTACTCACTGGTGGGAGGCCCGGCGCTTGCGAGAACGTAAGCGTCGGGGTCAAGCCATTTCTGTGCGGCCCTCTGCACTCTTTCTGGATCGATCTCGTGGATGAGGTTGTGATACCTCTGTAGGTAGTCCAGGCCTAGGTCGTAGCGCTCCATGTTGAGGATCGCTTTTGCCACGCCTATGTTGGTCTCCAACTGGAGGGGCAAGCTGCCCACATGGAATGCCTGGCTGTCGGCCAATTCCTCAGCGGGCACTGGCTCCTGCAGTATGCGGCGAATCTCGTGCCGGATACTCTCCAAAGCTCTCTCCACATTGACAGGATCAACGCCCGCGATGAATCTCCAGGGGCCTGGCCCCAATCCTCCTTCAATCCGGCTGTAGGAGTAGTAAGCCAGACCCTGTTCATCGCGCACCTTTTCGCCCAGCCGTCCCATCATGCCGAAGACTCCAACGACGGTGTTGCACAGCGCTGCATCCAGGAAGTCCGGTTCGGTGCGAGCCGGG
>JASFWK010000030.1:0-20091 GCA_050049355.1 Anaerolineae bacterium
GTGGCGGGCCGTACGGCGTGGGAGCCCGAATGGACATAAACCTGACCCGAGAGATTGTGAACGCCGCCCTAACCGCGAAGCTGGAGGACGTGGGATATGTGGAGGATGCGGTGTTCCACATCCTCGTACCCAAGCGGTGCCCCGGTGTTCCTTCGGAGGTGCTCTTTCCGAAGAACACGTGGGAGGACAGGCAGGAATACGACGTGCGGGCCCGGAAGCTCGCGAACGATTTCAGGACTCACTTCGAGAAGGCGTATGGCGGGAAGGAGATCGATCCGGCCGTTGTCGAGCAGTGTCCGGGTGCGTAGAGACCAGGCCCGTTGGAAAGGTCTGCTGTCTTGACTTCGACTGCAAGAGAAGGAGGTGACGTGTTGGCTACCAGCAAAGAGGATCTGCTTGCCAAAGCCAAGAAACCAGCGGAAGACGCGATGCGCCTCCATCCTTTCTACCAAGGTAAGGTGCAGAGCGCGCCCAAATGCCCCGTCCGCGGACTCGATGATTTTGCCATCTGGTATACACCGGGCGTGGCTGCTCCCTGTCGGGCTATCCATGAAGATGAGATGTTGGCCTATGAGCTCACCAACAAGGGCAACGCTGTCGCCGTCGTGTCCGATGGCACACGCGTATTGGGACTGGGTGATATCGGGGCCGCTGCCGGGATGCCGGTGATGGAGGGCAAGGCGCTCATCTTCAAGTACCTGGGTGGTGTGGATGCTGTGCCCATCTGTCTGGATACCAAGGACCCGTATCGCATCATCCTCGCTGTCAAGTGGATGCAGCCTTCCTTCGGCGGGATCAATCTGGAGGATATCTCGCAGCCCAAGTGCTTCCGCGTGCTTGACATGCTGCGTAGCGATCCAGAGGTTCGTATCCCTGTATGGCACGACGATCAGCAGGGGACAGCTACGGTCATTCTGGCAGGGTTGATCAACGCACTGAAGGTAGTGGGCAAACGAATGGAGGATATCAGGGTCGCGCTGATCGGCACCGGGGCGGCCAACGTGGCGACGCTGCGCCTTTTGGTTGCAAGCGGTGTCCGACTTGGCAATGTAATCGCGTGTGACAGCAAGGGCATTCTGCATCCGGAGCGTGAAGACATCGCGCGGCGCAAGATCGAGTTCGTAGACAAGTGGCGTATCTGCCAGAACAGCAACGCAGAGGGACGACGAGGTGACGTAAGTGAGGCGATGCGCGAGGCCGACGTCTGTATCGCCGCCAGCCGACCTGGCCCCGGAACGATCCTGCCGGAGTGGGTGAAAGGGATGGCAGACGACGCGATCGTCTTTGCCTGTGCCAACCCAATCCCTGAGATCTGGCCTTGGGAGGCCAAGGAAGCAGGGGCGCGCATCGTGGGCACGGGCCGCAGCGACTTCCCCAACCAGATTAACAACTCTCTCGGCTTCCCAGGCATCTTCCGGGGTGTACTGGACGTGAGGGCGACGACCATCACCGACGAGATGGCTATCGCTGCTGCTGAGGAACTGGCGCGCTGCGCGGAGGAGCGGGAGCTCGACGAGGAGCACATCGTGCCGACGATGGACGACTGGGAGGTCTTCCCGCGAGAGGCAGCGGCAGTTGGCGTGCGGGCTCAGGAGCAGGGGGTCGCGCGCCTAACCCTGTCTCGTGATGAGCTGTTGGAGAGAGCGAAGCAGATCATCCAGCGGGCGCAGAGTCTGACCCATTTCCTAATGGAAAAGGAACTGATCCCGCCTGTGCCCCAAGAGTGGTCGTGACGAGGAGAGGACAGCAATGTATGACCTGATAGTGATCGGGGGTGGTCCCGCGGGGATCACGGCCGGTGCGATTGCCCTTAACCAGCGACTCGAGACACTGATCATCGCCGAGCGGTGGGGTGGGCAGACGACCTATCTCATGCAGTTGGAGGATGCAGAAGGACGAGAGGTCATCACCGGCGAGACGCTGCTGGATGCTTTCCGTCGCCAACTTGACTACCTGGACTTCGCGCGTCGTTTCGACACCGTGACCGAAGTGAGACCTAGAGAGGAGATCTTCGTAGTCACTACCGCTGACGGCGATCGCTTTGAGGCGCGTGCCCTGATTGTCGCCACGGGCGCCAAGCCTCAAAGGCTTGGTGTGCCGGGTGCCGAGCGGTTGGCTGGGCGGGGGATGAGCTACTCAGCGGCCACGCACGCCGGCCTGTTCTTGGGCAAGGATGTTGCAGTAGTCGGCAATGGGCGGCGCGCTCAGTGGGCCGCTGCGAGCTTGGCTCGTAAGTCCCACCATGTCTATCTGTTGGCTCCAAGACCGCTCGTAGTGACCCCTCTGGCCTCCAAACTCCACCAGATGGAGAACCTGGAGGTGATTGAGAACGCAGTGGTTGAGGAGGTTTGTGGCGAGAGCTTTGTAGAGGGCGTCGTCGTGAAGATGCCCGACGGGGAGATGCGCGAGATACTCGTCAAGGGGGTGTTCGTCAAACTGACGCGCAGGCCCAACTCCGACCTGGTGCGGGAGTGGGTCGAATGCGATGACCGCGGGCACATTCTGGTGGATGTGTACTGCGCCACCCGTTGGCCGGGGGTATTCGCCGCTGGAGATGTAACCCACCTTTCCGAGCAAGTGCTCGTACACATCGGTGAGGGAGCCAAGGCAGCTGTCTCGGCTTACCGCTACCTGCTGATGAAGTGAGTGAGGCGTCTGGCCAGTTCACATCTCCGAAGCAGTCGCCGGATCTCCGAATGTGCCGTTGGGCACCGCCTGTCTACGGCGATGTGGCCAACCCCGGCAAACTCGCCCCAGATCTGAAACGCACCCCCGTTGGCGATCTTCTTGACAGATCCCTTCCTCCGTGGTAGCATGAAATCGGTCTTCTTAGCACTCTTGGTATGAGAGTGCTAAACCGTGGTGGGGGATGACCATGGCTGAACTTACGCGGCGGCAAGAGAGGATACTGGGGCTAGTGGTACGAGAGTTCGTGCGGACTGTAGCGCCGGTGGGCTCGCACACCCTTGTCGAGGAGTACGATCTCAACGTCAGTAGCGCTACCGTTCGCAACGATCTGGCGCGTCTGGAGGAGTTGGGCTATCTGGCGCAGCCTCACACTTCTGCCGGCCGGGTCCCGACGGACCGGGGGTACCGCTATTTCGTTGAACGGCTGCTGCAGGAGACGGAACTGCCAGTGGAGGAGCGTCGCACCATCGCGCACCAGTTCCAGCAAGTGTGGCAGGATGTGGAGGAATGGATGCCGCTTGCGGCGTCGGTGCTCGCTCGCACGGTCCGCAGCGCCGCACTGGTCACCACTCCGCAAGCTACTCAGGCTCGCTACCTCCGCTTGCGGCTCATATCTGTGCAAGGACGGTTGGCGTTGCTCGTCTTGGTTCTCCAAGGAGGCCTGGTCAGAGAGCGGATGCTGAACTTGTCGGAACCTCTGCCCCAATCGTTCCTCGATGAAGCTGCTGATCGAATCAACCAGCTGTGTGCGGGGCTCAGCTCCGGTGAGGTCAGATCACGTATCTCCACCTTGCCTCTCTTCGAAGCCGAGATAGCTCAGACAGTGGTTGGGATGATGAGGAGCTCCTCCACCGCTACTGCCGAGAGGATCTATCACGATGGCCTACGTGAGCTTCTCCAGGAGCCGGAGTTTGCGGAGGAGGTGTACGCTCAGAGAGTTCTGCGCATCGTCGAGGAGCGAGGTTTTCTGCAGACGGTTCTGGCCGAGGCCTTGGGCCCCAGCGTCGGCAGCGTGCAGGTGATGATTGGTGAGGAGAGCCACTTCGATGAGCTCCAGGTCTGTAGTCTCATCCTCAGCCGGTACGGCGTCGCAGGCCTGGCTACTGGTGCGTTGGGTGTGTTGGGGCCCACCCGAATGAGCTACAGCCGTGCCATCTCCGCCGTGCGCTTTGTCTCTGGCATGCTCTCCAATTTGGTCTATGAGGTCTTTGTGGCCGGTGGTGGCTCTCCACCTCGGACTGCCAGGAGGTCACCGCAATGAACTCGAAAGGCGCTGAAGCAGCGAGAAGCCCGAAAGGCAGAAATTGCACGAGCGAAGCGGGCGATACGGAAGACAGAGGTGATATGGAGAACAGAGAAGAAGATAGGACTGAGCTCGTAGCTGACGAGGCGACCGCCGCCGAAGCCGGAGGCGAGGGAGAAGCCGCGGCCGGGGTCGCACTGGTAGGGGACGACGAATTGGAGGGTCTCAGGAAGGAATTGGAGGAGGCTCGTGCTCAGGCCAGCGAGTACCTGGAGGGCTGGCAGCGGACCAAGGCAGAGTTCGTCAACTACCGCAAACGGCAGGAGGCGGACTGGAAGCAGCGGACTCGGCTGAGCAATGCCGCTCTCATCGCCAATATACTGCCGGTGCTGGATGACCTGGAGCGGGCGCTGCTGACCCTACCGCAGAGCCTCCGCAATCTCACCTGGGTAGAGGGTGTCTTCCTCATCAAACGGAGGCTGGACACGATCTTGGAGTCGGAGGGATTGAAGCCAATTGAGACTGCCGGGCAGACCTTCGACCCTCTCTACCACGAGGCAGTTGCCTATGAGGAGACTCAGGGATACGAAGACGGAGAGATCATTGATGAGGTGCAGCGCGGCTACATATTGGGTGATCGGGTGATCCGCCCTGCTCTGGTGCGCGTGGCCCGGGCCCCGGAGATGCCCGCCGAAGCTGACGAATGTGAGGAAGTCGGGCAGTCGGAATAGACGCCAAGCATCGGATGAATCTGGAGGGAGCAAGGAGCGTATGAGCAAAATCATCGGGATAGACCTAGGCACCACCAACTCCGTCTGCGCAGTGATGATGGGTGGAGAAGCGACCGTCGTCCCCAGCGCAGAGGGAGGGCGGCTCTTCCCGTCCGTCGTAGCCGTCAGCTCTCAGAGCGGAGAGCGAATGGTGGGTCAGGCGGCCAAACGGCAGGCCATCGTCAATCCGGAGAGTACTGTCTTCTCCGTCAAGCGCTTCATGGGCCGCAAGTTTGACGACCCCGAGGTGCAGAGGGCTATCAAAGGAATGTCCTACAGAGTCACCGCTGCACCCAACGGTGACATCCGTGTGTGGATGGGGGGCAAGGAGTATTCCCCACCGGAGATCTCGGCCATGATTCTGCAGAAGGTCAAGACTGATGCTGAGGCCTACCTGGGAGAGGAAGTAACCCAGGCGGTGATCACTGTCCCAGCCTACTTCAACGACAGCCAACGACAGGCCACCAAGGACGCTGGCAAGATCGCAGGGCTGGAAGTGCTTCGCATCATCAATGAGCCGACCGCCTCGTCGTTGGCCTACGGCTTGGGGGAGACCAAGGATGAGATTATCGCTGTTTACGATCTGGGTGGAGGGACCTTCGATATCTCCATTCTGGATGTCGGGGACGGCGTGTTTGAGGTGAAATCCACCAGCGGGGACACCTTTCTGGGTGGCGATGACTTCGATCGCCGGATAGTGGACTATGTGGCGGAGGAGTTCAAGAAGGAGCAGGGCATTGACTTGCGGGAGGATCGCCAGGCACTGCAGCGTCTCAAGGATGCCTCCGAAAAAGCCAAGATTGAGCTTTCCTCCATGCTTGAAACGGAGATCAACCTTCCCTTCATCAGCGCCGACAACTCAGGCCCCAAGCATCTGCAGATGAAGCTCACCAGAGCCAAGTTGGAGCAGCTGACTGATGACTTGGTCGAGCGCTCTTTGGGTCCCTGTAAGCAGGCCACAGCGGACGCCGGGCTGAAGCCCTCAGACATCGATCAAGTGATCCTGGTAGGCGGGCAGACGCGTATGCCGGCCATTCAGCGGCTGGTAGAGGAGTACTTCGGACGTGAACCCCACAAGGGAGTCAACCCTGATGAGGTGGTGGGCGTCGGCGCGGCTATCCAGGCCGGGGTGCTGGCTGGCGAGGTGAAGGATGTCCTCCTGCTAGATGTGACCCCGCTCACCCTGAGTATTGAGACACTGGGCGATGTGGCGACTGCTCTCATCGAGCGCAATACCACCATTCCTACTCGTCAAAGCCAGATCTTCTCCACCGCCACCGACGGCCAGAGGCAGGTGGAGATCCACGTGGTACAGGGGGAGCGGCCGATGGCCGCCGACAACAAGAGCCTGGGGCGGTTCATTCTGGATGGGATCCCCCCTGCCCCTCGCGGTGTACCGCAGATTGAGGTCACCTTCGACATCGACGCCGATGGCATTCTCAACGTGTCTGCGAAGGACAAGGCCACGGCCCGTGAGCAGTCCATGCGGATCGTTCCCTCCAGCGGGTTGACCGATCAGGAGGTGGAGAGAATGGTGGGGGAGGCAGACCAGTATCGGGAGCGGGATCGCCACAGGAAAGAACTGGCCGAGGCCCGCAACGCCGCCGACAACGCGGTCTACTCCGCTGAGAAGTTCCTGCGAGAGCTGGGAGACCGCGTCTCCGCCGACGCCAAGAAGAACCTGGAGAGGAAGATTGAGGCCGTGCGAGAGGTTCTGTCTAGTGAGGACGTGGCCCGGGTCCGTCAGCGCACCGGCGAGCTTGCCGAGGCGATGGAGTCGGTGGGAACGGGAATGTACAAAGGAGCTGGCCCAGGCACCGTTCCTCCCTCTGACGCGAGGGGTGAACCAGACGAAGATGTGATCGAAGGCGAGTTCAGCGAGTAGGATGTACTGTGAGCTGGCCCTACCGAGCGCTGTGGACTAGTCGATGAACGGCAAGCGGGACTACTATGATGTGCTGGGGGTGGACCGATCGGCCTCTTCCGAGGAGATCAAGCGTGCCTATCGGCAGCTTGCCCGCCGGTGGCATCCTGACGTCTGTGATGAGCCGGAAGCCGAGGCGCGGTTTAAGGAGATCAACGAGGCGTATCAGATCCTCTCTGACTCGGAGAAACGCGCCACCTATGATCGCTTCGGTCGCGTCAAGCCTGGCGATTTCGGGTTTGGTTTCCGTGATCCCTTCGAGGTCTTTGAGGAGTTCTTTGGCGACCTGGGTGGGTTCGGCTTCGGTACCTCTCGGCGGCGCGGTCCCCGCAGGGGTCATGATCTTCGCTACGATCTGCGTCTTACCTTCGAGGAAGCAGTCTTTGGGTGTGAGAAGGAGATTGAGGTCACCCGTCTGGAGGTGTGCTCCGAGTGCGATGGCAGCGGCGCCGAGCCAGGCACCACGCCTGTCCGCTGTGGGGAGTGCAAAGGCACTGGCCAGGTACGTCAGGTGCAGCGTTCCATCTTCGGTTCCTTCGTCAACGTGGCAGTCTGCCCCGCGTGCCGGGGGGAAGGGGAAACTATCCCCATCGCCTGCCGCCGGTGTGATGGCAAAGGCCGAGTGCACGCAACGGCGTCGCTCACGGTGACCATCCCGGCTGGCGTGGATGGGGGCATGAAGGTGCGGCTCGCTGGGGAAGGGGAGCCGGGGGAGCGAGGTGGCCCGCCGGGAGATCTGTATGTCGTCTTAGAGGTAGAGCCTCATCCCTTCTTCCGCCGGCGCAAGGACGACCTCCTCCTGGGGCTAGGCATCAACATTGCCCAGGCCGGACTGGGGGCCCGGGTGACCATCCCCACTCTGGAGGGAGAGGAGGAGATCGAAATTCCCTCCGGCACTCAGACAGGAACCATACTTCGTCTACGTAAGCGAGGAGTCCCGCGCCTGCGACATAACGGCCGGGGTGATCTGCTCGTCTTGGTGCAGGTCCAGGTGCCCGAGAAGCTGACCCACGAGCAGCGAGCCCTCCTTGAGGAGCTGGCTGAAACCCTGGATGACGAGTTGGTCGTAGAGACTCGCGAACCGACCTTCCTGGAGCGTCTCCGCGATACCCTCGGTCTGTAGTGTGTTCGGGATAGCAGGTTCAAGATTGGGGATTCAAGCGTTGGGCCCGCAATCTCGAATTTGGCTATGAACTGGCTTGAGGTTAGTGTCACGGTCAGCAGTGAGGCGGCGGAGGCGGTAGCTGAGGTACTTAGTCGGTTTGCTCCCCGCGGCGTGGCTATCGAAGCTGGCCCGGAGGAGGTTGGTCCCGGGCCGGTTACGGTGTACGGCTACCTCCCCGCCGATGCAAGCCTCCCTCAGAGACGCCGCCAGGTCGAGGAGGCTCTCTGGCACCTGAGTCAGATTCTTCCCATCCCCGAGCCAGAATTCCGACCCTTGGCCGAGGCAGACTGGGCCGAGGGGTGGAAGAGGCATCTGCGCGTCCTCCGCGTTGGTCAGCAGATTGTGATTCGTCCCTCGTGGCTCTCCTACATCCCCAGCGAAGGCGAGATTGTGGTCGTCTTAGACCCCGGCACAGCCTTTGGGACGGGCCTGCACCTCACCACCCAGATGTGCCTGATGGCGCTGGAGGAGCATGTCCGCTCGGGGATGCGCCTGATGGACCTGGGAACGGGTTCGGGTATCCTTGCCATTGCCGGAGCGAAGCTGGGGGCCGATTCGGTACTAGCCCTGGATAACGACCCGCAGGCGGTAGTGGTGGCGCGGCAGAATGTGCGGTGCAATGGGGTAGGGGACCGGGTGCGGGTGGAGGAGGGATCGCTGGCGCAGGCTGAAGGCTTGTTCGACCTTGTGTTGGTCAACATCCTGGCCAGCGTGATCTCGGAGATGGCAGAGCAGGGCCTGGCGGAACGCGTCACTCCCGGAGGGATGCTGGTTGCAGCGGGCCTGGTTGCCGATCAGGAAGCGGAGGTGGCGGAAGCGCTCTGCCGGTCAGGTTTGACGTCTTTCGGCCGACGACAGATGGAGGACTGGGTGACGTTGGAAGTCCTGCGGCCCGATGCTGCTTAGAGGGCCGGAGTCAGGGTTCACGCGTCACGTTCCGCGCTTTTCCACAGTTTGAGGGCTTCCGCGTGTAGCGGCCCGCCGCTGGCCAGAAGCGCCGGGTGCCCCACTCGCCAGGGTTCACCATTCCAGCCAGTGACCTTTCCCCCCGCTTCGGTCACAATAAGGCTGGCCGCCGCCGTATCCCACGGATGGAGGCCGGTGGCGAAATAGAGATCCAGCCAGCCGGCCCCTACGTAGGTCAGCGCCAGCGCTGCGGAGCCCAAACCTCGAACGGTCCTGCACTGAGGTGCCAAGATCCTCAGTCTCCTCATCACCTGTCTGCGCTGGGCGTCATCGTGAGCCCAGTCGAGACCGACCAGGGCATCTGCCAGCCGTACTGATGGCCTGGCGTGGATGGGTCGGCCGTTGAGGGTTGCCCCGCCTCCACGCCGGGCAGCGAATGTGTGGTCTCGCAGCGGATCATGTACTACCCCTGCCGTCGGCTCTCCTTCCCAAGTCAGGGCCACGGAGACCGAGAACGTGGGATGTCGACGCGAGTAGTTGGTCGTGCCGTCCAGAGGATCCACCAGCCAGGTGTAGGGAGAATCGGCATTCCCTCCGGTTTCCTCTGAGAGGATCGCGTGGTCGGGGAAGCGGGTGCGGAGGATGGAGAGGATGACGGTTTCAGCGGCGGTGTCGGCATCGGTCACAGTGTCTCGATAACCCTTCTTCTCGATCTCCCGCCGCTCCCACAGCCGTTCTACCAGCACCTTCCCGGCGCTTCGGGCACACTCCAGTGCAGTTTCCAGGAATCCTGGCTCCATGGTGGTGTTGATCTCTCTAGCACTTGATCGCTGAGATTCTGATTTGTTGAAAGCTGCTCCTTACGTCGTCTGTCTGTGAGGAGTTCGGATCTCAAGATCCGTATGATCAAGGACTAATCCGCGGTCGCCTCGAACTCTCCATCGCTCACCCGGACCCCGAGTGCGTCGCCCGAAGTGACTTGACCTACGGACTGCACCGCCTCTCCGTCTACCAGTCGGCGGACGATGGCGTATCCTCGCCCAAGGGTCGCCAGAGGGCTGATCCCCTCGAGTTGTCCCCTCAGAGCGGCCAGCCGCTCCCGATTCAGTGAGAGTTCGTGCACAAGCATCTCCCTCGTTCGCGCCGCCAGGTCGTCGGTGCGTTGGCGGGCTTGGGTCAGCTGAGCAGCCGGGGAGAGATATCGGAGGGCTCCCGCCTGCTCCATCAGCGCCCAGCGGTACTCCTTCAGCGTGGTTTGCAGCGCAATCCCGAGTTGACCAGTCAAGGAGGCGATCTGCCCGCGCAGCTCCTCCTGGTCGGGTGTGGCGATCTCCGCCGCTGCTGAGGGAGTCGGCGCGCGGCAATCGGCGGCGAAATCGGCCAGGCTGTAGTCGGTCTCGTGCCCCACCCCGCAGATCAACGGAGTCCGGGAGGCGGCCACTGCGCGCGCCACTCTCTCTTCGTTGAAGGCCCAAAGTTCCTCCAGTGACCCGCCACCCCGTGCCACGATGATCACGTCCACGTCATCGCGTGCGTTCAGCCTCTCCAGGGCGGCCACGATCTGATCTGGTGCTTGATCGCCCTGCACCAGTGTCGGTGCAAGGAGTACCTGTGCCAAAGGATAGCGTCGGCTCAAGACGTCGAGGATGTCCCGGAATGCGGCAGCGATCGGCGAAGTAACGACGCCGATGCGGCGGGGGAAGCGTGGCAGGGGTCGTTTCCGCTCCGGGGCAAACAGTCCCTCCTTCTCCAGCTGGGCCCTCAGTCGTTCGAATTCGCGGTAAAGAGCGCCGACAC
Organism: Anaerolineae bacterium; assembly: GCA_050049355.1. GTDB lineage: Bacteria > Chloroflexota > Anaerolineae > B4-G1 > DUEL01 > JASFWK01. The sequence continues at coordinate 10,494 of JASFWK010000030.1, forward strand.
CGGAGGGCTCTGCGTGGTCTACGTAGAGCTGTACGCTCCCTCGCCTCTCATATACTCCCACGTGGCCGTGGGCCAGAACTCTATCGCCGTCACCGGGGAGATCCCGCAGGGCTTGAGCTACGTCACGCCACATCACGCAGCGCAGCTCCGCAGCTGCGTCTTTGAGGGTGAAATAGCAGTGACCAGACGCCGCCTGGCTGAAATTGGAGACCTCACCCTCCACCCACACGTCTGTCAGGAGGGGATCCGCCTCCACGGTGGCGCGGATGCGGCCCATCAACTGGCTGACAGTGTAGGGCACCGGTCCAGGCGATTCAAACAGGTGAAGTTGCTCAGGCATTGTCACTGTGGTAGGCTAGGGGGGAGTCAGGGCGGCCTCGTCTCACCTATTCCATGGTGGGCAGTACGAAGGTGAAGACAGAGCCGACGCCGGGGCGGCTCTCCACCCAGACGCGGCCACCGTGCTTCTCGACCACCGATCTGACGATGGTGAGTCCCAGCCCTGTTCCTTTGACGTCTTGCGTCTCTCTCGACTCTACGCGATAGAAACGCTCGAAGATGTACGGCTGGTCGGCCAGTGGGATGCCGACGCCGTTGTCCGCCACACGCACTGCGACGTGTTCCTCTCCCTCTGTTGCCTCTATGGATATCCATCCTCCTTCGAGGGTGTAGTTGACAGCGTTGCTGAGGAGGTTCTCTACGACCTGTCGTAGTCGCTGAGCACTCCCACGGACTACTGGAAGGGGCCGCCGCTCCCAGCGCAGTTCCTGGGCCTTCATCCTGGCAGCGGGCCGGAACTGATCGACCACGGCGTCGATGATCCTCTCCAGGTGGAGCGGCTGCATCTCCAGATCGTATCCAGCTTCGATCCGACCCAGGTCGAGCACCTCACTGACCAGGTTAGTGATGTCAGTGATGCCCGTGTGAATTCTCTCTACGAACTGCCGTTGTTGCTCATTCAGGGGACCAACCCGTTCGAGAAGGCTGACGTACCCCTGGATTGTGGTCAGCGGCGTGCGCAAGTCGTGGGAGACGGTGAAGACGAACTCTGACTTGACGCGATCCAGCTCCTTCAGGTGGGTGATGTCTTGCATCATGAGCACGTATCCCACTCCCTCAACTGGGCTGACCTGGGCGTTGAATGCCCGGCCGTCGTCCACCGCCACCTCGGCTCGCAGGGTTCGTCCGGCTTTGGGCACTGCCTCGAGGATCTCGCGGAGGGAGGGGTGGGATATGACCGTCCTGGCCAGTTGTCCCACCGCATCCGCCGGAAGATCCAGCGCGCCGTAGGCAGTCGGGTTACAGAGGACAATCCGCTGCTCCGTATCCAGGACGATGACTGCTTCCTCTGTCTCCTGCAACACTGCTTTCAGCTGCTGTCCTTCCGTCTCGGCCTGGTCATAGAGCCGGGCGTTCTCCACAGCCACCCCGGCGTAGTCAGCCAGTGTCGAGAGCATCTGCACCTCGTGCTCCGCAAAAGGGTAGTCGGAGTGCCGATTGGCTACTCCCAAGACGCCGATGATGCCTCGCCCCGCCGTCTTGAGAGGCATGTAGACCAATGCGTTGACGTGGTGGCCCGTGGCTATCTTGGCCCTCTCCCCGCCTATGAGGACAGAGCGACCAGTTTGGATCACCTCGCTGGCCAGATTGTCGTCGACTTGGACGCGGAGTCCGCGCGCCACCTTCTCGTCCAAGTTCTTGGCGGCGCGAAGCACTAAGTCGTCATCCTCCACTAGGAGGAGAAGCCCCTCTTCGGCTTTGGTTACAGATACAGCTGCCTCCACCACGCGCGTAAGGACATCCTCCGTGTCCAGCAGAGAGATCACCGAGTGACCGATGGAGTGCAGTTCTTCCACCTGCTGCTTGAGATGTTCGTTGGCTTCCTGGAGCTGCGTCAGTAGGTTATCCCGCTCCCTGCGAAGCTGTGCCTCCTTCAACACATCCTTGATCGTTCGCTGCGTCTCCTCAGGCTCGAACGGCTTCACAACCCAATCTCGAACGCCCAGGCGAAAAGCCTTCACCACCAGATCCTCAGAGCCGCGGAGGGTGGCGAAGAGGACTGGGATTGAGAACTCTCGCTCTCTGAGTCCCTTCAGAACGTCGACTCCACTCATCCCCGGTGTCTCCTCACCCAGTATGATGAGATCCGGCCGCTCCTCCTGGGCCAATCTTAGGCCTTCCGCTCCGTCGCTGGCCATCAGGACCTCGTAGTCTTCTGGTTCCAGGATCAGGGTGCGCAAGGCCTCACGGGCCTCAGCGTCCCCGTCCACGACAAGTATGCGTTCTCCCGCCACTGGTCTCCTCCTGGCGTCGGCATCGACTTGGTAGCCAACATACTTACTATAACACAGGTTGGCGGCAAGCGGTAGTTGAATCACGGCATTGCGAGTCGCGTTCCACCTGGAGCGCACCTGCGGCGAGGTCTCGGAGATCCCTCGATAGAGGTCGCAGGGCTACTCTATGACCAAACAGACGACTGCCCGGCGTTTGGAGAGCGCCGGGCAGTTGGACTTGCTGACCTCCACGAGGCTGCTACGTCAACGGCTAGCGGCGACGAGGTCCGGGATCTGTTCTGGATGCTCGGCTACTTGCACGCCGATGGCCTCAAAGGCGGCGATCTTCTCAGCGGCGGTGCCGGTACCCCCTTGGATGATGGCCCCGGCGTGGCCCATACGCTTGCCCGGCGGCGCGGTCCGTCCTGCAATGAACCCCACTACCGGCTTGGTCATGCGCTCGGCGATAAACTGCGCTGCTATCTCCTCGTCGTTGCCACCGATCTCGCCGATGAGCACCACCTGCTCCGTCAGCGGGTCATTCTCAAAGAGCTTGAGACAGTCCACGAAGCGGGTGCCTATGATGGGGTCTCCGCCGATTCCCACACAGGTGGTTTGGCCGATTCCGCGCTCGGTCAAGGCGTAGACCACCTCATATGTCAGCGTCCCGGAGCGAGAGACTACGCCCACAGGGCCTGGCTCTGCGATGTGGCCAGGCATGATGCCTACCTTGGCTTCGCCGGGCGTCAGCAGGCCTGGGCAGTTGGGTCCCACTAGCCGCGCTCCCTTGGAGTCCACATACGCCTTCACCTGAATCATGTCGTTGACTGGTATGCCCTCGGTGATGCAGACGATGAGGCCAATGCCGGCATCGGCGGCCTCCAGGATGGCATCCGGGGCAAACCGGGCAGGGACGTACACGATAGAGGAGTTGGCCTCTGTCGCCTCTACTGCCTCCTCCATCGTATCGAAAACCGGCACTCGGCCGTTGCAGGCGAACTGCCCACCCTTGCCGGGGGTCACGCCGGCGATAAGCTTTGTGCCATACTCCAGCATCTGCAGGGAGTGAAACTCGCCCTCGCGCCCCGTTATGCCCTGCACCACTAGACGGGTCTTACTGTCTGCCAGGATTGACATTGTCGTCTATGCCTCCAACTCACCGCGTGCCGCTGCCACTGCTCTCTGTGCTGCCGTCGCCAAGGTTGTGGCGGTAATCATCTGGTACTTTGACTCGTCGAGCAGGCGACGACCCTCCTTACTGTTCGTTCCCACCAGTCGGGCGACCATGGGGACCTGCGGTTTGACCTCGTCCAAGGCGGCTAGAATCCCCTTTGCGACCTCGTCGCAGCGGGTGATGCCGCCGAATACGTTGAACAGGACGGCCTTGACGTTCGGATCATCCAGGATCAGCCGCAAGGCTGTCGTGACCCGTTCGGCCTGGGCTCCCCCACCAATGTCGAGGAAGTTGGCCGGTGAACCACCGAAGTGCTTGGTGATGTCCATGGTGGCCATCGCCAGCCCGGCTCCGTTGACCATGCATCCTATCTCTCCGTCGAGATCGACGTAGGAGAGACCGGCCTTGCGGGCCTCCCGTTCCGCTGGTGTCTCCTCGTCCACGTCCCGCATCTCAGCCAGGTCAGGGTGCCGGAAGAGACCGCTGTCATCAAGGACCATCTTTCCATCCACCGCCAGTAGAGTCTGTTCACCGGTCACCACCAGCGGATTGATCTCCGCCAGCGTGGCGTCCGAGTTGACGAAAGCCTGGTACAGGCCCTGGGCGATGCGATCGAAGTCGCGATGGAGGGTCTTGTCCAGCCCGATGCCCTTGGCCAGCCAACGGGTCTGGTAGGAGCGCAGGCCAATGAAGGGGTCGACACGAGCCTTCTTGATGGCATCGGGGCTGACGCGGGCCACCTCCTCAATCTCGACGCCACCCTCGGAGGAGGCCATCATCACCGGCCGATTCGCTGCTCGGTCCACCACCACGCCAAGATAGATCTCCTGTCGGATATCGGCCGCCTCGTCCACCAGGACCTTGCGCACCGGAAGGCCCTTTATCTCCAGTCCGAGGATCTGATCCGTCACCTGCCCGGCTTCCTCGGGCGTGTTGGCCAGTTTGATGCCACCGGCCTTTCCCCGTCCGCCGACCAGCACTTGCGACTTGACGACGACCCTGCACCCCAGCCGCTCAGCGACCGTTCGGGCCTCCGACGGGGTCGTCGCCACGTCCCCATTTGGAATGGGGACGCCGTACTGGGCGAAGATGCGTTTGGATTGGTATTCGTGTAGTTTCACAGATTCGCCTCCTGTCAGAGCACGTTTGGAGAGACTGCGGGCAGATTATATCACACTGAGACAGGTTGCCAAGAGTTGAGTCATGCGGGCGCGGGATACGTGGCAGCCTATGATGACCTCTGCTTTCTGGAGTGTCTTCGTGCCTGGGGCGAGTCTACGCAAGTGATTCCCGGAGTTGCAGGTTCGGCTGTGCGGCATCTCCTTTCTGAGGTATACTGTGCGTGGGAGATGAATGCGATGAGCGAAGGGACGGGGTCTCAGCACCAGCCAGAACAGCGTGAAAGCGAATGGACCTTTCGGGGCTACCACCTGGACGCCTCTGACTTCTCCACCGCGATGGCCCACCTCTATCGGGGAGAGGTGAGCCGCGCCAACACGTGGCGGACCCGACTGGATACCACGACCAACTGGGCGGTGATCACCGTCGCGGCGGCGTTGACGTTTACCTTTGGCGAACCTCAGAACCCTCACTTTGTGCTCCTAGTCGTGTTCTTGCTGATGCTGACCTTTCTCGGTATCGAGGCCCGCCGCTATCGGTACTACGCGCTTTGGTCGTATCGGGCGCGGCTGATGGAAACTGACTTCTTTGCCGCGATGCTCGCTCCTCCGTTTCGTCCCTCTTCGGATTGGGCCAGCGTTCTGAGCGAAGCCTTGCTCCATCCCAACTTCCCAATTGCCCAGTGGGAGGCAATTGCCCGGCGATTCCGGAGCAACTACCTCTGGTTGGTGAGCCTTCTGCTTGTCAGCTGGGGGGTCAAGCTGGCTCTCCATCCTGTGCCGGCAGCGGACTGGACCGCCGTGGTCGACCGGGCAGGGATTGGATTGCTGCCTGGGTCTCTGGTAGTGTCGGCGGTCGCGCTGATCTATGGTATACTGATGACACTGGCGGCGGCGCTCTTCATTCCCCGTCGGCTGAGGGAGGCATTTCCGGGGATAGTGCGGCGGGTGGGGGGGCCGCTGGTGCCAGAGCCGGCTGCCAGGGAAAGGCTGGCTACGATCATCACTTCCTTTGGAGGGCAAGTCGCCCGACGGCTTCTGGAGGAGCTGGGGCGCGGCGTGACGGGGATCCGCGCAACCGGGATGTATACGAGCGAGCCGCGGGATGTGTTGCTGTGTGCGGTCACCGATGTGCAGGTTTCCCACCTCGAGGAGATTGTGGGGCAGGTGGATCCTGAGGCGTTCGTCGTGGTTAGCCCTGCCGAAGAGGTGAGGGGAACAGGCTTCCGCCCCTTTGAGCCCCCCAGCTAGATCACTGGGAATCTTGGTTTCCGTGTGCGAACTGCTTGCCTAAATCACTCCTTCTTGGTATCATTCCCAACCGTCATGTCGGAACAGCGTCCCCTTATCCTGGTCACCAACGACGATGGCGTCCATTCCCCCGGCTTGCTAGCCGCCGCTGAAGCAGTGTTAGGCTTGGGGGATGTGCTGGTGGTCGCCCCCTGCCGCCAGTGGTCGGGCGGCAGCCGCTGCTTCTCGGCTACCTCCAACGGTACTGTCCATTCACACCTGCTTGACGTGGCGGGGGAGACGCTTGAAGCCTTCTGTGTGGATGGCGCGCCCGCCCAGGTTGTTCTTCACGCAGTGCTTGAAGTAGCCTCGCGCTTGCCAGAACTGCTGGTGGTGGGGATTAACTACGGAGAGAACCTGGGAGCCGACGCCACTATCTCCGGCACCGTCGGCGCAGCGCTGCAGGGGGCGAACTGTGGCGTTCCCGCTCTGGCTGTCTCCCTTCAAACTCCGAAGGAGATGCACGCGGTCCCCTCTGACGATGTGGATTTCGACGCTGCTGTCCATTTCACTCGCCTGTTCGCCCAGTGTTTCTTTGAGGTTTCTCTCCCTTTCGATGTGGATGTGCTCAAGGTGGATGTACCGGACGATGCTACCTCTCAGACCCCCTGGCGGCTGACACGCGTCTCTCGGCATACGTACTATCGCCCCGTCCCGCCGCGGCGCGGTGACCTCTCTCGGCCGGTGGAGTTAGACTACGAGACTCATTGGGACCTTGCGGTGCTGGAGCCGGATTCGGATATCTATGCCCTGGCGGTGGATCGCGTGGTCTCTGTGGCGCCCCTGAGTCTGGACCTAACCTCCCGCTCTGACACCGGCCAGGTGGAGGCGCTGCTGCGGCGTGCGACGGAATCTTGACCATGGGAAGCGGGGTGCTATAATGCAGGCAGTGGCTGGTGTCTTGTGGGGGATTGTCACGTGGACGAATTCGAATGCACGGTTGACCTATCGGTAGTCCTGCCGGTCTACAACGAGGGCGGCAACCTACCGGTGCTCCATGCCGAGCTAAGCGCGGTACTGGAGCAACTGGGCCGCTCCTACGAGATCGTGGCAGTGGACGATGGGAGTTCTGACGAGAGTATGGAGATCCTCCGCCGTTTGCAGGCGGACGATTCACACCTGCGTATCATCAGCTTCCGGCGCAACTTCGGTCAGACCGCTGCCTTCGCGGCGGGCTTCGACTACGCCCGAGGTAGGATGGTAATCACCATGGACGCGGATGGGCAGAACGATCCTGCCGACATCCCACGTCTGCTGAAGGCTATGGAGGAGGGGGAGTACGACATCGTCAGCGGGTGGCGGCGGGAGCGAAAAGAGCCCTTCTTTACGCGGCGGCTTCCGTCGATGATGGCTAACTCCCTCATCTCCCGCATCACCGGCGTCGATCTGCATGACTATGGCTGCTCTCTTAAGGTCTATCGTGCTGAGGTGGTCAAAGACATTAACCTCTATGGCGAACTCCATCGCTTCATCCCTGCCTTGGCGGGCCGGATGGGGGTGCGCGTGACGGAGGTGCCAGTCAACGATCGACCGCGCGTCTATGGCGAGTCCAAGTACGGGCTCTCGCGCACACTTCGCGTCCTCCTGGACTTGTTCACTGTCACGTATCTGCTCAGTTTCTCCTCCCGGCCGATGCAGCTCTTTGGACTGATTGGCCTCGTGTTGGGCAGCGTGGGCGGGTTCATCGGAGTGTACCTGGCGGGATCGAAGATCATCCACGGTCTCCTGGAGGGCCCAGAGGGCTTCCGTGCATACCGCATCGGCACTAGCCCCTGGCTGATGCTTGCCGTGCTTCTCATTGTTCTGGGCGTTCAATTTGTGGTCCTCGGGCTCTTGGGAGAGGTCATCACTCGTACCTATCACGAGGCGCAGGACAAGCCCATCTATGCCGTGCGGCAAGTGATTGAGCCTGAGGAGGAGACGTGAGTCGCGTCCTCGTCGTCGGAATCGACGGTGGTACCCTCGATCTCATTCGTCCCTGGGCTGAGGAGGGCCATCTTCCTAACCTGGCTCGCCTGATGAGCGAGGGGACCTGGGGGAGATTGGAGTCCACACTCCCGCCTGTCACCTCTCCCGCTTGGCCCACCTTCGCCACTGGCAAGAACCCCGGCAAGCATGGCGTCTTCGACTTCATCCGGCCGACCGGCGGAGAGTTCGAACTGGTCAACGCCAGCTCCATTAAGGCTCGCACTCTTTGGCAGATCCTCTCCGACGCTGGACGTCAGGTGGGGGTGATCAACGTGCCGGTCACCTATCCACCTGCGCCGCTCAACGGCTTTGTGGTCAGTGGAATGCTGTCCCCTCGATCGGGCTGCTTCACATATCCGGACGACCTGCTTGAGCCGTACGAGGGCGACCTGGGTCCGTACCGAGTCGCTCCTTCCGTTCAGCACAAGCGAGGGAATGAGGAAGAGTTTGTTGCTGACCTCCTGGATCTGGTGGAGCGCCGTGGACGATATGCTCTTCGGCTGATGGAGGAGCAGCCCTGGGATTTCTTGATGGTCCACTTCCAGGCGACCGATGTCCTCCAGCATGCTTTCTGGGAGTTTGCGGATCCCACCCATCCGCGTCATAGCCCTCGGGTTGCTGTGCGCTTCGCCCCGAAGATGAGAGAGGTCTTTCAACGGGTAGATGACTTCCTTGGGCGGATGGTGGAGCGAGTTTCAGGCGATGCCACCGTGATCGTGATGAGCGACCACGGCTTCGGGCCCCTCCATTGGGTGGTCAATCTCAACCTGCTCCTGCTGGATGCGGGACTGATGCATCTGAAGCAGGATCCTTTCACCCGGCTGCGGGTTGGGCTCTTCCGCGCTGGGCTGACCCCTGCCTCGGTCTGGCACCTCATCGAGCGGGTGGGGTTGCAGAACTATGTCTGGTTGGTCTCTAAGTCCACTCGCAACAAGGTGGTGAGCAAGTTCCTCTCTTTCGACGATGTAGACTGGTCGCGCACGGAGGCCTACGCCATTGGCCACGTGGGCCAAATCTACGTCAATCTCAGGGGGCGTGAACCGCACGGAATTGTCGAACCGGGGCCGGAGCAAGAGGCGGTTCGGGAGCAGGTGGCGGAGGCACTGCGGCATCTGCGCCATCCAAGGACCGGACAGCCGCTTGTGGACCGGGTGATTCCTGGTGACCAAGTGTCTCAGGGTCCCTTCGCTCGCCTGGGGCCGGACCTGCACGTGATCTTCGATAGCTATCGGGCCATCGCCTTCCCCCTCTTCGCCACCGACAGGCGGCTGGTCACCCGCCAGATCCGTGGCGACTCCGGCTGTCATCGGCGCCATGGACTTCTGATCGCCTGGGGTCCTGGAGTGCAGAGCGGACAGACACTGGAGGGTGGACGCATCGTCGATCTGACCCCCACGATTCTACACCTGATGGGCCTGCCTGTGCCAGACGATATGGATGGGCGTGTGCTGACCTCAATGTTGTCCCTCACCCGCCCCGTAGAGTATGGCCGAGTTGCGGCGGAAGTGGGAGCCGAGACGGGGCTCTCCGCCGAGGAATCGGCTGAGGTAGAGGACCGGCTACGGTCGTTGGGCTATCTGGGGTAGCAATGACAGATGGCAGATGTGAGACTGCAAAGGCCAAGAGGTGGCCGGCGCTTGTCATCTGTCTGCTTGTCGTCTGCTCATTCGCTCTGCGCCTGGCTCCTCTCGGGCGCTATGTGACTCCCGATGAACCGGCCTGGGTCTATCGCTCTGTTCGCTTCGCAGACGCGCTGGTAGCGCGCGACTGGTCGG
>JASFWK010000105.1:0-7610 GCA_050049355.1 Anaerolineae bacterium
GCGACTCGTTCTGCTGCCGCCTGGAGGACCCCTCCTTATTGCACTCCTGGGTGTCTCCTCCGCCGAATCGCCGGAAGAAGCGAAGAGACAGATCCTCCCAAGAATCATCCGCTTGACGCTCGTCACTCATCGCCCAACCCCTCCTCCACAGGCTCCCCGGAAAGCAGCCCCAACGCCCGTGCTTGGGCCTGCGTGAGCCTTCCAAATGAGGTAGCCTCTAGCTGCTCGTCAAGAGAACCCGCGCCCAATCCTGTCCGTCGCGCGACCCTGCCCTCCGCTCGCAGCAGGCCACGCAGCTCCTGTACAGTGCGCCGAACGAAGAGCCAGATGACGGCGGAATAGGCGGGAGCTCTCTGCCAGGTAAGGGCCACCAACAGAAAAGGGATGTCCGCAGCAGCCGCCGCGTAGACCTCGTACTGGCCTCCCTCGTAGTGATGCAGGCTGAGCACTGCCCCATCGTTCCAGATTCTGCCCAGGCGCGCAGCAATGGAGACCTCCTCCGCCAGGGTAGAAAGCACCTCATCCAGAAGGTCCTCCCGGACATTGCCCACTTCCGCGAGCACCCCACCCTCCCTATCGATCAGGAAGACGCACTGGGCGTTGGTATCCCGTCGCAGAGCAGCCAACGCATGCTGGAGCGCCTCAGCATACCTGGGAGACAGTGGAAGTCTGCCCGGTTGTCCCTCATTGGTACCCCTAACCCGTTTAGTCATACGGAGTGTCCACACGCTATCTCGCGGGCGTATTCACCGTCAGAATACCACAGAACGACCAGGGGGGGATTGCGGGCCAGTTACGGTTACGTTACAGGGGCTGTCGGCCGATCGAAGTGTGCTAGGTCCAGTCTGTCTGCGCCTGCTGGAGCTGTCGAAGGATACAACCTGTTACCGAGGCAGTGATGCTACTCGTCGGACTCGGAGAAGTCCTCCTCCGACGGAGGCTCAGGGGGAAAAACATACCCCACCCCACGCACGTTGACGATATAGCGTGGCGAGGCAGGAACGGGTTCAAGCTTCTTCCGCAGCCGGCGAACGTGCACGCGCACGATCGCCCGAGCTCCCCACGGGTCGGTTTCGTACCCCTGGGCGTTGCGGACCAACTCCTGGGGACTGCAGACTCGGTCTGGGTTACTCATCAGGAAAGCCAGCATCTTGAACTCTGTGGGGGTGAGATCGACCGGCTCGCCCCCAACGGAGACGGAGTGCCGCGCCTGGTCCAGCTCGACATCCTGGACCTCAAGAACCTCCTCTGAGGAGGGAATGGATTGTACCTCCTTCTCCTCTCCTCCTTCAACCGCCACCAGTTCGGTCAGAGTCTGCTCCAGGCGATCGACTAGCTCGCGCCGATGCTGCTCTCTCTGCCGCTTGCCAAGTCCATCGTGGATGCTTTCCAGGATCTGAGGTATGGGGCAGGGCTTGAGCAGGTAATCGTGGGCTCCCCGGCGGATGGCCTGGATGGCGGTCTCCAGGGTACCAAAGGCAGTGAGGAGAATGATGACAGTCTCTGGTGATCTCTCCCGCACCGCTTCCGTCAACTGGATCCCGTCCATTCCTGGCATCTTCAGGTCGACCACCATCAGGTCAATGGGAGGCTGTTCGTTCACGACGCTGAGCGCCTCTTCGCCGCTTTCCGCCATGACCACCTCGTATCCTTCCAGCCGAATAACCTCTGCCAGCGAGACGCGAGCGGTCACCTCGTCATCTACCACCAGAATACGAGCTGCCTGTTCAGATTGCATGCCCTCTGCTCCTACGTCTTCACCTGAGGTAGTTGCACAGGCAACCGCACGATGAAGGTCGTCCCCTGTCCTGGCTGGCTGGAGACCTCGATCGTTCCGCCGTGCCGTTCTACGATGCCATAGCTGATGGCCAGCCCGAGCCCCGTGCCATCAACTTTGGTAGTGTAGAAGGGCTCGAAGACACGGGCAACCTTCTCCGATGTCAGGCCTGGCCCAGAATCCCGGAAAGCCACCAGGATCCATTCTTCATCCTCGGTGAGCAGCGTGCCCACGCGCAGGCTCCCTCCCTCCGGCATCGCCTCGATCGCGTTGATGATGATATTGAGGAAGACCTGACTCAATTGGTCAGACACGGCCGAAATCGCCGGGAGGCCTTTCGCCAGGCGAGTATGAACGCGAATTTGGCTGTGCTGAAGCCGCTTGTCGGCTATGGCGAGAGCGCTCTGCAGCGCCTCATTCACATCGGTTTCCACCATCCCGCCGCGCGAGGGGCGGTAGAAGTCCAGCATACGCTGGACGATCTCAATGAGTCGCTCCACTTCCTCCTGCGCCATCGTTAGATACCGCTGTCGCTTCTCGTCGGGCAGCCGCGACATCGCCGAAAGGTGGAGGGTATTGTGGATCGCCTGAAGGGGATTGTTGATCTCGTGGGCAAGGGAGGCAGCAAGGCGACCAACAGCGGCCATCTTCTCCGCCTGCACCAGCTGCGCCTGCGACCGCTCCAGTTCATGGGCAAAGTCAGTCAACTCGGAATAGAGTTGAGCATTCTCCACCGCTACCGCGACAGAGCCGGCCATCGTCTGCAGAAGGTCCAGATCCGCCTCGGTGAACGCACCATCCGGCTTGTTGATCACCTCAATCGCCCCGATAACCCTATCGCGCACAACGAGAGGAACGCAGAGAACAGCCCTGGTCGCAAAATCCGCCCCCTCGTCCACCCGAGGCAGGAAGATGGGATCGTCCGCGACATCGTTGACAAGGTACGGTTTGCCAGTAGCGACCACGCGGCCGACGATCCCTTCGTCGGGCTGAAGGGTGCGGCCCGTGATCCCTCCCTGTTGAGGACTGAGCGTCTTGCGAAAGATCAGTTCGCCGGCCTCCTCGTCCACCAGGACCAGAGAGCCAGCCTCTACGTGGAGAATCTCTTGAATGCCCTGCATCGTGGCAAACAGGACCTCGTCCAGATCCAGGCTTGAGGTGACGGTACGGCTCATTTCGTTGAGCGCAGCCAGCTCCAGGTTTCGCTGGAGCAAGGCCTGCTCGGTGCGCCGCATCCGCATAATCGCTTCCACGCGAGCTACGAGTTCGCGCGGATCGAAAGGCTTGGTCAGGTAATCATCTGCCCCCATCCCCAGCCCAAGGGTCTTGTCCGTGACGGAGGTAAGAGCAGTCGTCACCAGGATGGAGGTCTTGGCCAGGGCGACGTCGTCTTTGACGTGGGATATAACCTCATACCCATCCATTCCGGGCATCATAATGTCCAACAAGAGGAGATCTACAGGGCAGCCGCGCTCGCACTCGCACCGCAGCTTATCTAAGGCCTCCTCGCCCGAGTTGGCCTCCAGCACCTCGCAGCCGCCGACCTCCAGCGCATCACGGACGAGGCGGATCATCCTGGGGTCGTCATCAGCAATCAAGACTCTGGGCGAGTCTTCCTGCTCTTTCGCCACCATTCCCGGTGCCTGCTCTACTGTGATTTCCCGCACGACTTGAGGCTGCTTTCCAGCCTCCTATCTCACCCCTTCAACTCGAGGATGTACGCTCTTCCTCGTTCATCAAAGCGACCTCCACCGCCTGAGGGCCCTTTCGTCCCTCCTCCACCAGGTAGGTCACCCGCGCCCCGTCAGAGAACTGCTCAGCGGTTCCCTGGGCAATGCCGGTACGGTGAAAGAAGATCTCGTTCCCGCTGCTTTGGATGATAAAGCCGTATCCCTTCGCCGGATCGTACCATTTGACGACTCCCTCGTGGGGGCCCGACGACAGATCAGCCTTCCCCCGACAATCCTTGCACAACGAGGGCGGCTCGATGTCGGCTCCACTCTCTTCCAGCCGCCGCTGCTCCTCCACGGTGAAGACGAAACGCTTTCCACATTCTTCGCAAGTAGCCCACGTATCGCGGTAGGACATTGAAAAAAACCTCCACAAAGCAAGTAGTCTCTATTGCTGTCTCACGCTGCCTCAGAAGCGGGACGGGGCATAGGGCAGAAGACATCGCTCACCCGGTCTCCCCTACGGAGTGAGATGACCGAATCCCCCTGCGTGGCACGGCCCTGCCTGGGCGCATAGCCGGCGCGGATGGTCTTTGCCTTCCCCTTGGCCGTGACCAGCACTACTGAGTCGCGCGACTGCACGACGCCAGCCCCCGCCAAGCCCATCCCAGGCGTGCCGACATGAGCGGCCACCACACCCTTTCCATATCGACCTTGTGTAGGAAACTCAGCCAGGGGGGTCCGCTTGGCCATTCCGTCCTCTGCCGCCACGAAGAGATCCGAACGGGCTTGGACCACGACTATACCCACTACGCGGTCCTTATCGTCATCCAACTTGACCCCTCTCACGCCGCCAGCCGGCAGACCCATTGAGCGGACCTCCGTCTCCTCAAAGCAAATAGCCTGACCGGCATAAGTAACCAATACAACTTGGTCGTCCCCTTCTGTCAGAGCGACCCAACCTAACTCGTCGTCCTCCGACACGCCCATCGCCGGGAAGCTCTCCCCGCTCACGCCGGGCAGATCCTCCAGGGCGACACGTTTCACTCCACCCCCGCGCGTGGTCAAGAAGATGTAACCCGAAAGCGAAGAGGGGAGAACCAACGCATCGACCACCTTCTGACGGCGCGTCAGGGCGGTCAGGTCAGCCACGTGGTCTCCCTCTCCCTCCCAAGCCACTCCCTCCGGGAGCTGGTGCACCGGGTAGGCGACCGCCTCTCCATCGGCAGCGAAAAGGTAGAGGGTATCCTGCGTGGAAGCACCCAGCAGCGCCAAAGGGGGCTCCTTCACGCGAGAGGGGACGCGTGGGGCCTTCCCCTCATCATCCAAACGCGCCACTCGACCGTCCCGCGTAACCGCCACCCAAACCGGCAGATCGGGGATCAGGTCCTCGGCACTGACGATCTCCGCCTCCGAACCCACAACTTCGGTGCGGCGCGGATCGCCGTACTCCTCTTTGACCGTCAGTAGTTCCTCCCGGATCCTCCCCCTGATCCCGGCCGGATCCTCCAGCAGAGAGGTGAGATAGCCAATCTCCTTGCCCTTCTCCTCGTATTCATCCTTGATCTTGCGTCGCTCCAGAGCCGCCAGCCGTCTGAGAGGCATGTTGAGGATAGCCGTCGCTTGAGCTTCTGTCAGATCGAAGCGGCGACAGAGGTTCTTGCGGGCGGTTCTAACGTAGCGGGAGCGACGAATGGTAGAGATGACCTCGTCCAAGTGGTCCAGCGCCACCAGAAGCCCCTCCAGGATATGAGCGCGCTCCTGAGCGCGTTCTAGTTCATACTGGCTGCGGCGGGTGATGATCTCTCGACGATGGTCCAGGTAGACCAGGAGGGCCCTCTTGAGAGTAAGCAGTCGTGGCTCCCCGTCCACAAGCGCCAGCAGGATGACACTGAAGGTATTCTCCAGATAGGTCAGGCTGAAGAGATCCGCCAGCACATCCTCAGGATCCACCGTCCTGGTCAGCTCGATCACGATGCGCAGTCCGCGTCTATCCGACTCATCCCGCAGGTCGGTGATTCCCTCAATCCGACCATCCCGGACCAGCTTGGCGATCCGCTCCACCAAGTTACTCTTCTTGACCTGATAGGGCAACTCGGTGATGACCAGCCGGTGGCGAGAGCGGCTCATCTCCTCTACATGAACCCGGGCGCGGACCGTGATGCGGCCCCGCCCCGAGCCGTAGGCAAAGGCCAACGCATCCTCCCTCTCCTCCCTGTCCCTGTAGACCAGACCGCCTGTAGGGAAGTCCGGCCCCTGTATGAACTGCATCAGGTCCTCCACACCGACATCGTCCCGCTGGTTCCAGTTATCCAGCAGGTAGACGAGGGCGTCACAGACCTCACCCAGATTGTGAGGGGGGATGGAGGTCGACATGCCAACAGCGATGCCAGACGAGCCATTGACCAGGAGATTGGGCACAGCGGCTGGGAGGACCACGGGCTCCTGAAGCGTATCGTCGAAGTTAGGAGCGAAATCCACCGTCCGCTTCTCGATGTCCTTTAGAAGCTCCACAGCAATAGGGGCCAGACGAACCTCCGTGTACCGCATAGCCGCAGGACTGTCCCCGTCTATCGAGCCGAAGTTCCCCTGACCGTCCACCAGCGGGTAACGCATGCTGAAGTCCTGTGCCAGCCGCGCCATCGCGTCGTAGACGGCGGCATCGCCATGGGGGTGATACTTCCCCAGCACCTCGCCGACGGTGCGAGCCGACTTCTTGTAGGGACCATCAGGACTTAAGCCCAGCTCGTAAGAGGCGTAGAGGATGCGGCGCTGGACTGGCTTGAGCCCATCCCGCGCATCCGGCAGCGCCCGTGACACGATTACGCTCATCGCGTAATCAATGTAGGCGTCCTCCATCTCCGCCCGAATGCCCACCTGACGAACAGTACCTATCTCCATTCTCCACTCCCTACTATGATCTCAGCACGATAACTATACGTGAAGGTGGGCAGTCTGTCAATATCTGGCAACCCTACTCGCTGCCGAGAGCCGGGCGACTCTTGCAGGAGAGTGATGGGATCTTCACTTTCGCTGTACTCCGACTCAGGCCTGGAATTCATGACCGACTATTCGAAGGTGGTCTTCCACTCTCGTTTCGACCCTACTCTATCTGCCCCGCTGGAGCTCAAGGGCTCTCCTCAGCCCATTTGCCCTGTGGCCGCGATTTCTGTGCGCGCAGGTCGACCAGAATCGACATCTAGCTTCAAAGGTTTCGCGATTCTCGGTCTCTCAGCATACACTTCCGTGCGTTTGCCAGGGGCTTCAGTCGCCGGGTCTCCATGTGCGCCGTGCAGAACCGCCTGTTTGGACTCGCCTCAGAACTGAAACACGCCCGATGTTTGTCAAACTACTGGAAGGCTGGTATAATCACCATTTGTGTCCCTTGAGTACGCTATTCCGAAACTATAGCTACCTCGGAGATCGAGACTTTGATTCGACGTAACACACAGAACGCCGATTATTGGGAGGGCTTCCGCGTTGCCGACGAGGACCTGGAGCACCTGACCAATACGCTGGTAGATCGAGAGATCCCCCTATCTCTGGACGAGTTGGCGGAGGAAGTGGTGGCTTTCCGCTGCCAGAGAGAGGAGAGGAAGATCGCCCGTGAACTCTCACAGGGAGACCTCTACCTCCCGAAGAACTCATACCAGGAAGGGCAGATGGTGGTCTTCCCTACGCTTGAGTATGCAGCAGGGACAGTGACCGGCGTCCGAGAGGGACACAACCCAGAGTACGGCCACTTTCGCGTCATCCAGGTCGACTTCCCAAAGGCAACGTCGCGCGAGTTTGCAGCTGAACTCGCGGAACACCCTCTCAACGAAGCACTGGAAGCTGATAGGGATAGCCTGCTCTCACCGGGTGAACTCTACGAAGAGCACGGGCCGTATGTCCGAGCCGCGCTGGGCGCGTGGCTGGAATCGGACCCAGCGTTCATCCGTCTGGCAGGAAGATGGTTCCTCAAGGAACTGCTGGCTGAGATCAACAAGGGCCACCTGAACCTGTGTGAAGCAGTGCTGGACATGGCCGATGGGGGCCCGCTCTCAACAGAGGCACTGATCGACCACCTGGATCTCTCCAAAGAGATCAAACCCCAGCTGGGGGTCTTCTCCCTGAACTATGCCCTCCAGGAGGACGAGCGGTTCGACGAGGTGGGGCCAGCT
>JASFWK010000106.1:0-7603 GCA_050049355.1 Anaerolineae bacterium
ACCAAGCCGGTCATTCAGCAAGGGATCTCCGCCCGAGGGATCGTCGTGGAGGAAGGGGCCTGGATCGGCGCCGGTGCGACTCTGCTGGATGGCGTGCGGGTGGGCGCTGGAGCTGTGGTGGGGGCTGGCGCGGTGGTTACGGAGGACCTGCCGCCGCACAGTGTGGCTGTGGGAGTTCCTGCGCGGGTCGTGCGGTGGCTGAATGAGGGTGAGCAGGCCAGCAAGGGTGTGATAGCGGAGACGGCGCACTGCGGAGCAGAATCACTCAGTACGTTCGGTTAGCGGAGGAAGAGATGAATGTCCTTTCGGTGGTAATTCCGGCCTACAATGAGGAAGAGGGCATCGCCGAGATCATCGAGCGAGTCCTTTCTATTCGCCCCCAACTTGAGGAAGCTGAGGTGGGGGATCTAGAGTTGATCGTGGTGGATGATGGCTCTCACGACGAGACTGCGGCTATTGCAGGCCGCTGCCCAGGCGTCCGCCTGATCCGCCATCCGGTCAACAGGGGATATGGGGCGGCGCTCAAGACCGGGTTCGGCCAGGCGCGGGGGAACCTGCTGGGTTTCCTGGACGCAGACGGCACCTACCCGCCGGAGCACTTCCCAAACCTGTGCCGCGTGGCCTTGACTGAGGGGGCGGATCTGGTGATCGGCTCCCGGATGTTGGGTGCTGGCAGCGAGATGCCGAGGGTTCGTCGTATCGGCAACTTCATCTTCGCCAATCTGGTCAGCTTGGTGGGGAACCACCGCGTCAGCGACAGCGCCAGTGGGATGCGGATCATCCGCCGCGAGGCGCTTCCGCATCTCTATCCTCTTCCCGATGGCCTCAACTTCACCCCCGTAATGAGCACGCGCGCGCTTCACGAGGAGATACACTGGCGGGAGGTGCCCATTCCCTACAAGGAGAGAGTGGGGCGATCGAAGCTGAACGTCGTTCGGGACGGGATGCGCTTCCTGCACACCATTATTTGGACCGCGCTGAACTACAATCCGGTTCGCGTTCTCGGCGGCATTGGGATTGGGCTAGCGGCTGCCGCCGCGGCCATCGCGGCTGTGGTGGTGGGCATGCGGCTCTCCGGCATCACTCGCCTTGGCCCTTGGGGAGTGGTTGGCGTCTTTGTCGCTAGTCTCCTTTCCGTGGCCGGAGTAACACTCTTCTCTCTGGGGGCTACCTTCAACTACCTGGTCTCTCTCTTCCACAGGCGACCCGTCCGTCAAGGTCTCTTTGGAAGCCCGGTCTTCGACCGGCCGCTGGAGCGGCACTTCGGCTGGATAGGCCTGGTCGCCGCAGTAGTGGGACTGGCGCTTGGCGCGGTGAGCCTTGGACTCTCGCTCGGTGGCTGGCCCATCGAGCGGCTTTGGCTCTATCTGCTGGGGGCGGCGATGCTGGTGCTGGTGGGGCTGCAAATGGCTGTCTTCTGGGTTGTCATGCAGGTCCTCAATGAGTTGAGCCAGCGCGAGGCGCGAGTAAACCAGGACCTGGAGGGACAGCCTTGCGAGATGTGAACCGAGGGGCAAGGACGAGGGAGCGCATCCCGCCGGCCAGCTTTCCCGATGCCGACGCTGTGGTGCGGGCTGGTCTGGATTCTCGGCCTGAGGGGGGAGTGGACATCCTCTTCGTCAACCCACCGGCCCCCGACCGCGGCATATGGATCCGCAGCCAGCATCGTGTAGGGCGCCGCTCGCGGGAAGGGATGATCTGGCCCCAGGTCAGCCTGGCCCAGTTGGCAGCCCTCTTTCCTGATCTTCGTGTAGAGGTGGTGGATGCAATTCCCCTGCGCATGGAATGGACTGCGTTCGAGCGTCTGCTGGAGGAGAAGCGGCCCCGGTACTACGTGACTCACGTCACCGCTCCGACTCTGCGCAACGATATGTACGGCACCTTCCTGGCCCGCAGCTTAGGGGCGACGACTGTTGCCTTTGGCACGCACGTTACCCCAATTCCTCGGGAGACGATGCAGGCCTTCCCCAGCCTTGATTTCGCCCTGCGTGGGGAGCCGGAACTGACCTTGAGGGAGCTAGTTGACACACTGGACGAGGTCGATAGTGGAGCTGAGAGTGCGGATTCAAGTACAGAAGGATGGTGGCCGAGCGTGGAGCCGGGATTTGGGCAACGGCTGTACAGGCTCTTCATTGAAACGGACCCGGGATGGCGGCCTGCCTGGCAGACCGGAGAGCCTGGGGCCTGCAGCCTTAGACACATCGAAGGATTGGTGTGGCGCGACGGAGACGAGGTTGTGGTGAACCCTGATCGTCCCTTCATCCGCAACCTGGACGACTTACCGCTCCCCCGCCACGACCTGCTGCCTTTGCAGAAGTATCGGGCTCCTCTGGTGCGTGGTCCCTATGCCTTCGTTGTCACCAGTCGGGGGTGTCCCGGCGGCTGCAGTTTCTGCATCAAACATGTCTCCTACGGCCGCTCCGTGCGTGTCCGTTCGCCCGAGAGCGTCTTGGGGGAGTTGGAGTCTCTGATCCGCCTGGGTGTTCGTGATGTCCACATGTATGCCGACCTGTTCACCGTGAGCCGTCAGCAGGTAGTGGGATTGTGCGAGTTGATCCTGGAGCGGGAACTGCGGCTGCGGTGGACCTGCAACAGCAGGGTGGATTTCGTGGATCCAGAGATGCTTCGTTTGATGGGGCAAGCCGGCTGCTGGATGATCTCTTGGGGCATTGAATCGGGCAGCGAGGATGTTCTGCGGCGAGCCCGGAAGGGGATCGCGCTGGAGCAGGTAGAGCAGGCGCTGCGCTGGGCACGACAGGCGGGTATTCGCAACTGGGGCTACTTCATCATCGGCCTGCCTGGGGAGACCGAAGAGACTATCCAGGAGACCATCCGATTCGCCAAGCAGCTCCCATTGGACTTGGCGCTGTTCCACATCGCTGCGCCCTATCCGGGCTCGCCCCTCTTCTTCGAGGTGGTCGAGAAGGGATGGTTTCGCCCAGGCACCTGCTGGGAGCAGGTGGACATGGATCGTTCGACGGTGCTGGATTACCCCCACTTGCGGGCGGAGGAGTTGGAGCGGTGGGCACGTCGAGCCTTCCGAGCGTGGGCGCTGCGCCCCGGCCCGGGGTTGACCTATCTGCGGATGCTCCTGGGCTCGCCTTCTCTCTGGCGGCCTGCCCTGGAGATCGGCTTGGAGAGCCTGGGCTGGGCAGCGGGAAGCTGAGGCCCGCGGAGACTTTCACAGATGGGGAAAGACAAGAGGATTGTGGTCTACATTGAGGATGACCCTGACATGATCCATCTCGTCAGGATGATGGTGAAGCGCCATGGGTTCACCCTCGTGGGCGTCGTGGGCGGGCGGAACGGGCTGGCGACGGTGCGGAGGCTCAAGCCCCATCTGATACTCCTTGATCTCATGATGCCCGATATGGATGGCTGGGAGGTCTATCGTCGGATCAAGGCCGACGACGAGTTGGGGTGCATCCCGGTCATCGTTATCACGGCAAGGGCCCAGAGCATAGATAGGACGCTGGCTCTGCGGATCGCCAAGGTAGATGACTACGTCACCAAGCCCTTCCTTGCAGAGGAATTGCTGCGAAGCATGCGTGGTGTGCTTGACCCGGAGACATAGCATGGATCAGACGGAAATCAGTGAGGGAGCACAGCTGGAGGAGCACCTGGCGGGTCGGCTGAAGGCTGATATGGATCCTGATCTGCTGGCTTTCTTGCGCACAAAGGTGGATTCCTTCGTCAAGTGGGATCTCATTCACTTCTTCTTTGAGAATCCCCACACCAATGACACCGCCCGGAACATTGCGCGCTACATTGGCAGGAAGTCGGGGACGACGCGGGTGGAACTCATCGAGCTGGCAGAGGGAGGAGTCCTCAGCGAGCGCCAGGTCGGCAAGGTGACCGTCTACTCATTGACCAGCGATCCGAAGGGTCGGGAACTGATCACGCGTCTGATGGAGGCCTCTGAGGATCGTCAGTTCTTGGTGAAGGCGATCTATCAAATCGTCCGCTCCATGCGCTGAGGGATATGGCCGATCCAGACAGAGCGACAGAGCGCAGCCGCGGGTCCCCTGGAAGGATGAGCGGACGTCACCTCAATTCCTCACCCGGCCGGTAGGGCAAAGAAGAACGTGCTTCCCTGCCCGACCTCGCTCTCTATGCCCACCTCGCCGCCTAGCCTCTCCACAATGCGCTGCACGATGGACAGCCCCAGGCCGTGTCCCTCGATCTGGACTTGATGTAGCTTCGTGAATGGTATGAATAGTTGTCTCTGATCTTCGGGTGCAATGCCGGGGCCGTTGTCGCGTACCCAGAACGACACCATGCCGTTCGACTGCACCGTCGCGCCCAACTCCACGCGCGGCGGCCTGCCCCCGTACTTGATCGCATTGCTGATATAGTTCACCCACACCTCTTCCACCCATGGCCCGTGGCCTATTGCCACCGGCCAAGCGCTGGGCAGGACGATCTCGGCTTGGTGCTCCTCAACCAGGTGGGAAAGCCGCTGCTGTGCCTCAGCTACGACGCTTGCCATATCCAGTGGCTTCACCCTTGCATCCATCTTGCGCACTTCCGTCAGCAGAAGCAGCTCTTCGATGATGTTGCTCATCTTGCGTGTATTCTTTATGATGCCTTGCAGGGACTCGCGCAGATCAGTGTCCAGGTGTGGGGTCTGGTACGTGGTCAAGATATCGGCAAAGCCCATAATGATGGCCAGGGGATTCTGGAGGCCGTGGGCGACAGTGTGGGCGAAGGCGTCGAGTTCCGCCTTCTGCCTCCTAAGCTTCACGTTCAGACGGCGGAGCTCCATCATGTCCTCGAAACGCGCCATGGCAACAGTGACGGCGCGCTCTATCTCGCGCGCGCTAGATGGCTTAACCAGAAAAGCTCCCACGCCGGTCGCGCTGGCCCGATCGACGAGATTTGGGGTTTCATAGGCGGTCAGCACGACCACCGGTGTCGGACAGCGCTCATAGATCGTTTGTGCAGCTTCAAGGCCGTCCATCTCGGGCATCCTGATGTCCATCAGAACCACATCGGGCTGCAAGGACTCCGTCATCTCAACGGCTTCAAGGCCGTCCGCAGCTTCCCCGACGACGTGATATCCGACGTCCTCCAGGAGTCCCCTGATCATCTCGCTCACCAGGTAGTCGTCCTCGGCGATCAGTGCTCGGACAACCTTGGGTTTGCTCACGTCTTCTCTTCTCCTTCTGTCTGTATGCCAGACTTGAACCGAATGACCGCCACTGCTCCGCGATCGTTGTGCAGCGAGAGTGTTCCGCGCAAGTTTCTTCGGACAATCTTGTCTATCAAGTCAAGCCCGACGTTGTCGCCACCCACCTCCAGCGCTTCCTGGGGATAGCCTGGACCGTTGTCCCGAAACTCCAATCGCACCGTGTCGCCCTCGCGACCGGCGGATATGGCGATATGTGCTTCTTGCTCCCGTAGCCCGTGTTTGACGGTGTTGGTTGTCAGTTCGTTGATTACTAGTGTCAGGTCGTGTGCTTGATCAGCCGTCACGCAGACTGAGGAGGGAGGGACATCTACGGAGATGTGTTCCTCCTTTGACAGCGTCCTTATGGACGAACGAATGACTTCGGCAGTCAGTTGGCTAAGTGGGAGAGGACCCCATTCGGATGTGGAGAGAAGGCCATGTACCGTGACCAGGCCTCGCACGCGGTTGATCAGGTCTTTCATGACTGATTGGTAGGCCTGCTGGTCTCTCACCTCGGTGCGGCGTCGCGCGGCGTGAAGTAAGCCAATGATGGCAGAGAGGTTGTTCTTGACGCGGTGGTTGACTTCGCGCAGCAGTACGGACTTGGTTGCTGCATCCCGATGTGCCTGTTCATACAGCCGTGCGTTCTCGATGGCCATAGCCGCCGTCGCGGCCAGTGGCTCCAGCAGCGCCAGGTGCACTGCATCGAAGCGGTTTGCCTCCGAATCCACTGCCTGGAGCACACCAATGATTTCCTCTTTGATTCGCAGCGGGAGGCTGAGGATGGACCGCAGGTCCAGCCCAGTGTGCTGTTCCACGCCGGCGAAGTAACGCTCGTCGACTGA
The DNA here is from genome assembly GCA_050049355.1 of Anaerolineae bacterium. Classification (GTDB taxonomy): domain Bacteria; phylum Chloroflexota; class Anaerolineae; order B4-G1; family DUEL01; genus JASFWK01. The sequence goes on from JASFWK010000106.1 coordinate 6,016, forward strand.
GGCGTCTGGCACGATCAAGCTTTGGCCGTTGCGCATCACCCAGCCAACGAGGCCCTCGCCTGGCTCCAGGCGCCAGTCTTGCACTGTGTCCCTCTTCGGACCAGTGGCCTGTTGGCATACCATCTCCTCGGTCTCCGGGTCAACTAGCCAGATTGAGCAAGCGGTCACATCCATTATGTGACGCACTTCGTCCAGGACGGTGATGAGTACGTGATCCAGGTCGAGAGTGGAGATGAGTGCTTGACTCGCACGATTGAGGAGCGCCAGTTCGCGATTACGCCGTCTCAGCCTCTCCTCTACCCGCTTGCGCTCGACGATCTCTCGCTGGGCGGCATTGTAGAGCCGAGCGTTCTGGATGGCGATCGCCAGATGGTCGGCCATGGCCTGTAAGGCGGCAACATCCTCCTCAGAGAAAGTGCCAAGCTCGGCGCTCTGCACTGTCAGGGCGCCAATGCACTTCCCTCGGCTGACCAGGGGGAGGGCCATCTCGGAGCGCGTCTCTGGTAGGTAGAGGTTATACAAATGCATCGACTCCCTGCCCACGTCTGAAGCGATGCGTGCCTCGCCGTCCTCCACACACTGGCCGATCATAGATTCACCGCCCACGCGCAGCCTATGATCAGCCTCGATCATCTGCTGACCAGCCGCGCCGGTCCCAGCCCGCAGGACGGCATACTCCTTGGACTTGTCCAGAAGGAACAGGCCAGCGTAGTAGAAATCGAATCGTTCCTCAATCAGGTTCACCACGTGTTCCATCAACTCTTCGGGGTCGAGGATCATGCTGGCCGGTCTGGAGACTTCGGCTGCAGTGAGAAGCTGGGTGGTGCGGCGCTTGAGGGCAGCCAACAGGCGCCCTCGCTCGGCCTCCCTCTGCTTGCGCTCGGTGATATCCGATAGTACCAGGATGGCCCTACCGTCGTCCAAGAGGGTTGGCCTAAACTCTACCTCCTTGTCCACTTCGCCGTCCTTGCAGGTCACGTTGAACACTCTGCTAATCCTTTGGGCGGTGTCTCCTTGCCAAGTGTCGATGACCTTCTGTCTGTAGTCTGGGTCCGGGTAGGCTTTTTGGAACCAGACCGACATGTTGGGGACATCCTCCAGTACATAACCCGTGATCTTGGTGAATTCCGTATTCACGTACAGACATCTCTCGTCCTTGTCAATTAACAGCACACCGTAAGGAGCTTTCTGCAAGATGGAGAAGAAGGTCTCTCGCTCTCTCTCCAGCAGTTCCTCGACCTGTTTGCGCTCGGTTATGTCCGTTAGAACGGACAACACGCCGGTGAAACGTCCCTCCTCGAACAGGGGTCGAGCGCTGATGATGACCGGTATCTCACGCTCTTCCCGAGTTTGCAGCAGAGTCTCATACCTTCTGGCCACAGTTCGGGGCCGTCGAATCGTCTTCTCCCTGAGCTGGGCGTCCTGCTGCGGAGCCACGATGGACGTCCAGGGCTGACCAATCAGCTCTTCTGGGGGACACTCTAGGAGTTCCCCGATCTTGGGATTGGCGAACGTAATGCGTCCAGCCTCGTCCTCTATGAGGATGCCTCCCTCCATGCTCTGCACGATGTTCTCGTTGAACGCCCTC
>JASFWK010000107.1:0-7575 GCA_050049355.1 Anaerolineae bacterium
GCGCTGGGGCCGGGCGGGCTGCGTCGGGAACGGGCAGGCTTTGCCGTCCGCGACGTCCACCATTCCCACTATGGCCGCATTTGTCCCATCGAGACCCCCGAGGGGCCCAACATTGGCCTCATCGGTCGACTGGCAACTTACGCGCGGGTCAACCCATTTGGTTTCATTGAGACCCCCTACCGACGGGTCGTTCACTTGGTTCCCAATACTGTTGAGGCGCTTGTCGGCGAAGTCTTGCGGGAGCCTGTGGTGGACCCGGAGAGTGACGAGGTGGTCGCTGAGGGGAGCGTGGAGGTCACTCCGGAACTTGCGGAGCGGATCGCTGCGCTTGATCTATCCGATGAGATTCCGGTTCTCCCGCGGGTGGAGAATGAGGTGATCTACCTTGCGGCGGATGATGAGGAGCGGTACACGATCGCCCAAGCCACCACACTTCTAGGTGAGAAAGGGCACTTTGTGCGCCCGCGCGTCTCTGCTCGTCACGGGGAGGAGTTCCTCCTCACGTCGCCGGAGAACATCGATTTCATCGATGTGGCCCCGTGCCAGATCGTCGGCGTCTCTGCTGCGCTGATTCCTTTCCTGGAGCACGACGACGCCAACCGCGCCCTGATGGGATCGAACATGCAGCGGCAGGGGGTGCCGCTCATCAAGCCCGATGCCCCTCTAGTTGCCACTGGTATGGAGCGACCGGCGGCAGTCGACTCAGGTCAGGTAGTGCTTGCTGAGGCGGATGGTGAGGTGGTCAGTGTCACCGGCGATCGCATCGTGGCACATGCGGAAGATGGACGTCAGCTGACTTACAGGCTGCGCCGATTCCAGCGTTCCAATCAGTCCACCTGCATCGACCAGTGGCCAATGGTTGAAAAGGGCCAGCGGGTTCAGAAGGAGCAGGTTCTGGCGGACACTTCCTCGACACAAGGTGGGGAGCTGGCGCTGGGTCAGAACGTACTCGTTGCTTTCCTCTCTTGGGAGGGAGGAAACTTCGAGGATGCTGTTCTCATCAGCGAGGATCTCATCCGTGAGGACAAGTATACGTCCGTTCATATCGAGAAGCACGAAGCGGAGGCGCGGGATACCAAGTTGGGACCTGAGGAGATCACGCGAGATATTCCCAACGTGGGTGAGGACGCACTGAAGTACCTTAACGAAGAGGGCGTCATCTGCGTCGGTGCGCAGGTAGGCCCTTCCGACATCCTCGTGGGTAAGATCACGCCCAAGGGTGAGAAGGAGCTTACTCCTGAGGAGAAGCTGCTGCGTGCGATCTTCGGTGAGAAGGCGCGCGAGGTCAAGGACACCAGTTTGCGTATGCCTCACGGCGAGCGCGGAAGGGTCATGGAGGTCAGGAGCTTCGACCGGGAGGAGCACCGCGACCTGCCTACTGGTGTGGAGCGGATGGCTCGGGTCAGCGTGGCGCAGATCAGAAAGATCACTGAGGGAGATAAGATGGCAGGCCGCCACGGCAACAAGGGCGTTATCTCCAAGGTGGTCCCCATCGAGGATATGCCCTTCCTGGCCGATGGAACGCCCATCGAGTTGATTCTCAATCCCCTGGGGGTGCCGGGTCGGATGAACATCGGGCAGGTCCTGGAGACGCACCTGGGGTGGGCAGCGAACCGCCTCGGTTTTCAGGCTGTTACCCCCGTCTTCGACGGTGCCACTGAGGATCAGATCGCCGCTGAGCTGGCGCGCGCCTGGCTGATCGACCGGGCTTGGGATGAGATCACGGAACGGGCCTGGACCTGGCTTAAGGCCCAGGAATACTCCCTTGAAAGCCTGACCGACGACGACGAGGCTCGTCTGTTGTATGTCCTGGCTTGGCTGGGCGACAGAGGGTACAATTCGGACCGTTTGGTGAGGGATCACATCTACGCCCGCCGGTCTGTGTTGCGGGAATGGCTCAAGGAGCGCGGATATGAGCCAGAGGACCTACTCTCCTTCGAAGACGACGATCGAGCGTCGGCGAAGGGAGAGGCGGTCGACTACGCCGCGCGTGTGGCCTGTCTGCGCACCTGGCTGAACGATCGAGGGCGAGATGCCTCCGAGCTGGAGGACGAGGAAGTCGAGATGCTGGCTGTAGAGGTCAGCTTGGAGATCGGCGAACCCCTGCCTACATTGGGAAAGATGATTCTCTACGACGGCAAGACGGGCGAACCGTTCGACCAGCCGGTGACGGTGGGCGTGATCTACATGATGAAGCTGCACCACCTGGTGGAGGACAAGGTCCACGCTCGCTCGACCGGCCCCTATAGCCTGGTCACCCAGCAGCCGCTGGGCGGGAAGGCTCAGTTCGGCGGGCAGCGTTTCGGCGAGATGGAGGTCTGGGCTCTAGAAGCCTATGGCGCAGCGCACACGCTTCAGGAGATGCTTACCGTCAAATCAGATGACGTTCAGGGGCGCGTGCGCACCTACGAGTCGATCGTCAAGGGAGAGCCCATTGGCGAGCCAGGCATCCCGGCTTCTTTCAAGGTGCTGGTCAAGGAACTCCAGAGTTTGGGTCTGGCGGTCGAGGCTGTGACTGAAGAGGGAGAGGTTGTCCGGTTTGGCCGAGAGGAGACCCGTGCCCGTCCGCCCAAGCTGGCGGTGGGGCTGCTGGATCTGAAGAGAGGCCGTCGCGGCCGGTGAGCGGAAGAGGCAGTCGTCTCTGGCCGCTGGATGGCCAATAGTGGCTTCTTTGATTTCTCAACGGGGGTGTGGTTATTGAGTGTGGTGGAGATTGGGAAGGAAGCCGCAGAGCCCCTCCAGATGCGGTGTAAGGAGAAGAGAAGTCCCTGACCTTGACTAGATTTCGGTCCCGTGGTAAAATGTTTATTCACGGGAGGGCGGCAGCTACAGCTCCTGCCGCTCAGTCAGATTGACAATAAACTGCTTATCTATGGGGGAGGCCATCAGTCTGGTGGATGGCCTTCTTCACTGAATCGATTTGTAGGAAACTTGCGTCTGTAGGGGGATATTGATATGCCCACGATCAATCAGTTGGTTCGAAAGGGGCGAGACCCCAAACGTAAGAAGTCAAAGGCGCCTGCACTGCAGTATACTTATGACTCCAAGCGACAGCGAAGGGTGCAGCAGCCAAGGGGCGCGCCGCAGAAGCGCGGTGTGTGCACTCAGGTGCGCACAATGACGCCCAAGAAGCCCAACTCCGCCCTACGCAAGATCGCCCGTGTGCGTTTGACCAATGGTATTGAGGTCACGGCTTACATCCCGGGTGAGGGCCACATGCTGCAGGAGCACTCTGTAGTGCTGGTTGAGGGCGGGCGGGTGAAGGACTTGCCGGGCGTCCGATACCACGTCGTCCGCGGCGCGTTGGACGCGACGGGGGTGGCCGACCGCCGTCAGCAGCGGTCCAAGTACGGGACGAAGAAGCCCAAGGAGTAGGAGGGCAAGAGGGTATGCCAAGACGGTATCGTCCACTGGGGCGGGAGGTTGAGCGAGACCTGCGCTATGACAGTGAACTGGTTACTCGCTTCATTAACAAAGTGATGGAGGGCGGGAAGAAGAACCTTGCCGCTCGGATTATGTACGACGCAATGGACATCGTCGAGGAGCGGTCCAAGCGGCCCGCCCTGGAGGTGTTTCAGGAAGCGATCCAGAACGTCTCTCCGGTCCTGGAGGTCAGGCCGCGGCGGGTGGGTGGTTCCACCTACCAGATCCCGGTGGAGGTTCCCCCTGGCCGTCGAGCCAGTTTGGCGATGCGGTGGATTCTGGAGGCCGCCCGCCGGCGACCGGCCCCCTCGATGGCGGAGAAACTGGCCGCTGAGTTTATGGATGCCGCCACGAGAACGGGAGCGGCTTTCAAGAAGCGGGAAGACGTGCATAGGATGGCGGAAGCCAATCGGGCCTTTGCCCACTATCGGTGGTAGCGCTCCCATCAGGGCGGGCTATTGAGGTTCGATCCGGAGAGGATGCAGAAGATGGCCCGGTCCCTGGAGCGCGTTCGCAATATCGGTATCATCGCTCACATCGATGCGGGGAAGACGACTACCACTGAGCGAGTGCTCTTTTACACAGGGCGAACCCATCGGATGGGGACGGTCGATGATGGAACGACCGTTACCGACTGGATGGTCCAGGAGCGGGAGCGAGGAATCACCATCACCGCTGCTGCGGTGACGTGCTTCTGGCGGGATCATCAGATTAACATCGTAGATACGCCTGGACACATTGATTTTACAGTTGAGGTTCAGCGCAGCCTGCGCGTCCTCGATGGTGGGGTGGTGGTCTTTGACGCTGTAGCAGGTGTCGAGCCACAATCTGAAACCGTTTGGCGACAGGCGCAGGCTTTTGGTGTGCCTCTGGTCGCTTTCATTAACAAAATGGATAAACTGGGCGCCGACTTCGCCCACGCGGTGCGGACGATCCGCGAGAAGCTGGACGCCAATCCGGTGATGACCCAGTGGCCCATCGGGCGAGAGTCCTCCTTTCGGGGGGTCGTGGACCTCATAGGTGCCAGTACCGACGAGGAAGCGCGTGCGATGGTGTGGGTGGACGAACTGGGAAGAGAGCCCCAGATCGAACCAATCCCCACAGAGCTCACTGACGAGGTTCAGGCAGCTCGGGAGCGGGCGATTGAACAGATCGTCGAGACGGACGAGGAGTTGACGGTCCGTTACCTAGAGGGCAGGGAGATCTCGGCAGCCGCGCTGAGACAGGCGCTGCGAGCTGCGACCCTGCGGGGGGAGCTGGTCCCCGTGCTCTGCGGCTCCGCGCTGCGCAACAAGGGAGTTCAGCCCCTCATAGATGCAGTGGTGGACTACCTGCCGTCGCCGCTGGGTATACCGCCGGTGGAAGGGGTCAATCCCTATACCCAGAAGACGGAGACCCGTCTGGCAGACGTGAGCGAACCGTTGGCGGCGTTGGCCTTCAAGGTGACCAGCGATCCCTACGTGGGGCGTCTGGTCTACGTCCGGGTCTACTCTGGCAAGATGAAGGTGGGCTCGACCGTCTATAACGCCGGCAAGAAGCGAAAGGAGCGGATCAACAAGCTCCTGTACATGTTCGCTCACGAGCGGGAGGAGGTGCCAGAGCTGACGGCGGGCGACATTGGGGCTGTTGTGGGGCTGAAGGAGACTTTCACAGGGGATACCCTCTGTGTGCCCAGCGCCCCCATCGTTCTGGAGTCCATAAGCTTCCCGGAGCCGGTCATCTTCGTGGCCATAGAGCCCAGAACGGCGGCCGACCAGGAGCGGATGGACGAGGCGCTGCAGCGGCTGGCTGAGGAGGATCCAACCTTCGTGATCCGAACCGACGAGAACACCGGCCAGATCATCCTCTCCGGGATGGGAGAGCTCCACTTGGAGATCTTGGTGGACCGGCTGATGCGGGAGTTCCACGTGGATGGGAGGGTCAGCAAGCCCCGGGTGGCCTACCGTGAGACGGTCACGGACCGAGCGGAGGCGGAGGGCTTGTTCCAACGGCAGGCCGGCGGCGTCCCGCAGTACGGGTGGGTCCGGCTGGCAGTGGCTCCGCTGGATCCCGGCGGGGGATTTCGCTTCGATGATCGAGTCGTTGAGAGGCTTCTCCCGACTGAGTTCATCCGGGCGGTGGAGGAAGGATGTCGGGAGGGAATGGAGAGCGGCGTCCTGGCAGGCTACCCTCTGGTGGACGTGAAGGTCACGCTCCTCGAAGGGAAGTGGGACGAGGAGACCTCCTCGGAATTGGCCTTCAAGGTGGCCGGTTCGAAAGCCTTCCGGAGGGGGGTTGAGGAGGCGGCGCCCGTGCTCTTGGAGCCGATGATGCGTCTGGAGGTGATCATTCCGGAGCCCTTCACCGGCGATGTGGTCGGTGACCTGAACGCCCGTCGGGCCGACATTCATTCGATTGGGCCCCGCGCCGGAGGGCTGCAGGTCGTTCAGGCTTCGGTCTCGCTGGCCAAGATGTTTGGCTATGCCACAGCCGTTCGGTCACTGAGCCAGGGGCGTGGTACCTTTACGATGGAGTTCGATCACTACGCGCCCGTGGGTGAGGAGAGGATGGATGCCATTATTTATGGTGGTGGTTGGTAGAAGAGACTTCATAGCGCAGGATAGCATCTCTGTGCAGTTTGGGCGAGGGGCTATGCCTTCGGCAGGCGGTTTCGGCCGATAAACTGATCAAAAGGAGGAAGAGGAGGATGGCCAAGGAAAAGTACGTACGGGAAAAGCCGCACATCAACGTGGGGACCATTGGTCACATTGACCATGGGAAGACTACCTTGACGTCGGCCATTACCAAGGTGTTGGGCCTCAAGGGACTGGCGGATCCCATGAGCTACGAGGAGGTCGCCAAGGCGGATGTTAAGATGTTCCGTCGGGATGCGAGCAAGATCCTCACGGTGGCCATCGCCCACGTGGAGTACGAGACGGAGAACCGTCACTATGCTCACGTGGACTGCCCCGGGCACAGGGACTACATCAAGAACATGATCACAGGCGCTGCGCAGATGGACGGTGCCATCTTGGTCGTCTCCGCCGCCGACGGCCCGATGCCTCAGACTCGCGAGCACGTTCTGCTGGCTCGGCAGGTGGAAGTGCCGGCCATCGTCGTCTACCTGAACAAGGTGGACCTGATGGAGGATGAGGAGTTGCTGGAGCTGATCGAACTGGAGTTGCAGGAACTTCTGGACTCCTACGGCTTCCCCGGCGATGATACTCCCATCATCCGTGGGTCGGCCCTCGCGGCTATGGAGTCTGACGCGGCCGATCCGGATGTGCCCGAGTACCAGTCCATCTGGAAGCTGATGGATGCGGTTGACGAGTACATCCCCACGCCTGTGCGGGATGAGGAGAAGCCGTTCCTGATGCCTATTGAGGACGTATTCAGCATCAAGGGACGAGGCACAGTGGTGACTGGCCGTGTGGAGCGGGGTGCCATGGTGCCGATGACCGACGTCGAGATCGTAGGGCTGCAGGATGATCCCATTCCGACGGTCGTCACCGATATGGAGATGTTCCGCAAGAAGTTGGACAAGGTGATCGCGGGCGACAACGCCGGGCTCCTTCTGCGTGGCGTGAGGCGCGAAGAGGTGAGCCGCGGTATGGTAATCGCGAAGCCTGGCACAATAACGCCCCACCTGGAGTTCGAGGCCCAGGTGTACGTCCTCCGCAAGGAGGAGGGCGGCCGTCACAAGGCCTTCTTCTCCGGCTACCGGCCTCAGTTCTACATCCGCACCACGGACGTTACGGGCGAGATTACCCTGCCTGAGGGTGTGGATATGGTGATGCCGGGCGACGACGTCGCTCTCAAGGTGAATCTGATTGAACCCGTGGCTATCGAAAAGGGCTTCCGCTTCGCTGTCCGCGAGGGTGGCTTGACCGTCGGCGCAGGTGTCGTCACAGAGATTCTCGACTGAGTATAGGATAGGCGAGACCCAATGGCCAAGCAGAGGATCCGCATTCGTCTCAAAGCATACGATCACCGCGTCCTGGACGAGTCTGCCAAGCGCATCGTCGAAGCGGCCGAGCGCTCTGGAGCGGTCGTCGTGGGGCCGGTGCCCTTGCCGACCAGGGTTGAGCGCTTCACAGTGCGTCGCTCTACCTTCGTTCACAAAGACTCACATGAGCACTTCGAGATCCGCACTCACAAGCGCTTGATCGATGT
>JASFWK010000004.1:0-55366 GCA_050049355.1 Anaerolineae bacterium
GATTGACAGCCTCACCGTCATGTGGTAGCATAGAAGCTGCTGAGGACGAGCCTATGACAGGTTGCGCGTTGTGCATCCCAAGCAGCCCAGAGCCGAATCGCCCGTTTCGGGGGACCGGTTAGCGCTGCTAGGGCATCGCCAGCAATCGCTCAGTTTAGAAGCCTTCCGATCCCCGGAAGGCTTTTTCTCATCTCTCAAGGAGGTGGTCCAATGAGGATGTCCCAGCTTTTCGGTCACACGCTGCGTGAGTCACCCGCCGACGCCGACACCGTTAGTCACAGCTTGGCGATGCGGGCCGGCCTGATTCGCCCGCTGGCTGCGGGTATCTACACCTACCTTCCCTTGGGCCATCGAGTCGTGCGCCGCATAGAGACGATCCTGCGGGAGGAGATGGATCATATCGGTGCCCAGGAGATGTTGATGCCGGTGCTCCATCCGGCGGAGCTTTGGCAAGCCACTGGCCGACTGGAGACCGCAGGGCCGGCGCTGATGCGCGTGCACGACCGTGCTGGGCGAGACTATGTGCTGGCGATGACTCACGAGGAGGTGGTGACGGAACTGGCCCGGCGTGAGATCCGTTCCTACCGCGACCTTCCCAAGGTCGTCTATCACATCCAGACGAAACTGCGCGATGAGCCTCGCCCTCGAGGGGGACTGCTGCGGGTACGTGAATTCCGGATGAAGGATGCTTACAGCCTCCATACGGATGAGGCGGATCTTGACCGTTTCTACTCGCACATACTTTCGGCCTATCAGCGCATCTTCAGCCGATGTGGACTGGAGTTCATTCAGGTAGAGGCGGACACGGGGATGATGGGCGGTGCGGATTCCCATGAGTTCATGCTGCCTCACCAGGCCGGGGAGGATCGGTTGATCCGGTGTCTCGCCTGCAACTACGCCGCAAACGCCGAGCGGGCCGAGTTCAGGCTGCCCGGGGAGAGTTCGCAGCCGGTTGAGGAAGCCCACCCGGTCGCCACGCCGGGCTGCGTCACCATCGCGGATGTGGCTTCCTTCGTAGGAGTGTCCACCGGCCAGACATTGAAGGCGGTCTTCTATGTCTGGGAACCGCACGGCGGCGAACCAGAGGTCGTCTTCGTCGTTATCCGGGGCGACCTGGAGGTAAATGAGACGAAGGTGCTGAATCTGCTGGGGGGTGGGGAGCTGCAGCCTGCTCCAGACGACGAGATACGCGCCGTTGGAGCGGAACCGGGGTATGCGTCGCCTGTGGCGCTGGATGTTCGGGAGAGCAAGGATGGGCCAGGGCTGCTGGTCGTGGCCGATCGCTCGATCGAGATCGGAGCCAACTTCGTGGCTGGCGCTAATCGGGAGGGGTTCCACCTCACCGGGGTCAACTATCCCCGTGACTTCGCTGTCACCCTGCTGGGAGACGTCGCCCAAGCCGATGCTGGCCATCTCTGCGTTCATTGCGGAAATGCGCTCTCCGCCGAGCCAGCCATCGAGTTGGGTCACTGCTTCAAACTGGGTGTGCGTTACTCGGAGCCGCTGGGCGTGACCTACCTGGACGCGAAGGGGAAGGAGCGACCGGTGGTGATGGGGTCGTACGGCATCGGGATCGGCCGGCTGCTGGCGGCAGTGATTGAGGTCTATCATGATGAACAGGGGATCACTTGGCCTCCTGCGCTGGCCCCGTTCGACTTGCACCTGCTTTCATTGGGGCACACTCGGGCAGTGCGGGAGGCTGCGGAAAGCACGTATGAGTTGCTGCGAGCGGCAGACTTCGGAATCCTCTATGACGACCGAAGCGAAAGCGCAGGGGTGAAGTTCACTGATGCGGATCTCATTGGCTGCCCCGTGCGGCTCACTGTGAGTCGGCGCAGCATTGAGAAGGGTGGGGTTGAGGTAAAGGCGCGATGGTCTCAAGAGTCTCGTGTACTCTCGGCGGAGGACCTGTCTCGGGCCGTGGCCAGTTTGCTTGACAGATGGCCTTGTGTGTAGGATAATCTTCACTGCCTTCTGCCTATTGAGAGGCACTGAGGCAGAGGGGTGGTATCTGGGAGCAATTGCGCATCGTCGCCAGGGTGAGGCAATGAGCGAGAGACGGTCCGCGCTCCCAGTCCAAGGGTGGCGCTAGAGGAGGCGATTCTGCCTCACCTCTCCTCGGACTATCCAGCTTGCTTTCTTCCTGACGGATCCTGCGCTGGCCCGGAGGAAGTGGAGGATGCTTTCTTCGTATCGCGTGCGGCAGCGAGATGCCCTATTGAGGATCATCAAGGCGCTGACCGCGCAACTGGAGCTGGACACCGTCTTAGAGATAGTCATTCAGGCGGCGACCGGGTTGCTTTCCGGACAGGCTGGCCTCATCGCCCTTCGCCGGTCCGATGGAGAGTTCTCTATCCGGGCTGCCCATGGCCTGCCGGTACGTCTCTTGGGATACTTCACGGTGCTGTTTTCCGACATACCGGACCGGGCGGACCACACAGACTTTCTCATTCCAGGTTTGGCGACCAAGCTGCATCAGGTAGCGGCGGAGACCGGCTTGCCTCTACGCCAAGTCATAGCCCTGCCGATGTCCATGGGGCGGGACCTGATTGGCGTCCTGTACGTATTTCGAGTTCACGGCGGCGGATTCACCGCTGACGAGAGACAGGTGCTGACCAGCTTCGCGGATCAGGCCGCCATCGCTGTCCACAACGCTCAACTCTATCAGCGGTTGGGCTACGAGAAGCGGAGGCTGAACGCGATCCTGGAGTACAGCGCTGATGGCGTGATGGTCATGGACAACGCTCAACGCATCGAGATCTTCAATCGGGCGTTGGCGGAGCTCACTGGCTGGCCCGCGGGTGATGCGGTTGGCCGTCACCACGATGAGATCATTCGGTGGCATAGCCTGGAGACGGAAATGGAGTTGTCCCAAGCGATCGCTGGAGGCTGGCCGCTGATGAGGGACTCCGGATCTACCAGTCCTCTCTACGTTGAGGGGGACCTCCGGCGACGCAGCGGAGGAAGGGTGAGCATTGGGGTCACGTACGCGCCACTGCTCGACCGAGATGGAAGGCTGGTCAACGTCATTGCCAACCTGAGGGATATCAGCCGCTTCCGCGAAGCAGACAGGTTGAAGGACACCTTTGTCTCAATCGTGTCCCATGAGTTGAAGACGCCCGTGACGGTCATTCAGGGGTATGCAGAGACGCTGAACCGTCCCGATGCTATGTGGGACAAGCAGAGGGTGAGGGAAGGGCTGGGAGCAATCGAAGAGGAGACGCAGCGGCTAGGTCGGCTGGTTGATGATTTGCTGGACGTCTCTCGCCTGCAGGCGGGGATGCCTTCCCTTCAGATGGAGGAGGTAGCTCTCGATTCGCTGACGGAGCGTGTGGTTAGACGCCTTCAATCTCAGACCGAGGAGCACGAGTTCAGTCTTCGTTTTCCCAGGGGCTTCCCCACAGTGCGTGGAGATCCGGGCCGACTGGAGCAGGTGCTGAACAACTTGGTGAACAATGCTATTAAGTACTCGCCTAAGGGGGGGAGGGTGCGGATCCAAGGGGAGGCTCGGCCGCACGAAGTGGTGGTGACTGTCACAGACAGAGGTATCGGTATCCCAGCCCCCGAGCAGGCCCACATCTTCGAGCCCTTCTATCGAGTGGACACCTCCTTGACACGAGAGACTTATGGTGCGGGGCTGGGGCTCTACCTGGCCAAGGCGATCGTCGAGGCCCACGACGGCCGCATATGGGTGGAGAGCAGGCCCGGTGAGGGAGCAGCTTTCTCCTTTGCGCTTCCACGCGAAGGATCGGGCGGTAAACGCAAGTAAGTGATAGGTAGAGGCGGTCGACACCAACGGGGCCTTTCCGCCTCCGATGTATGCCCTAGGTACCCTGTGTGGCCTTGGACTTAGGCTCTGTGACGTCGGCAGAGCCTGGTTCTCTTGGCCTCGTCACGAGGAGTATGAGGGAGAGCTAGGGCGTGTCTTGGAAAGGAAATACGATGTCTACGGTACTGGCAAGAGTGACCTGTCCTAGTTGCAGTCAGACCTTCAACGCGCCGCTGGACCGCGTACTGGATGTGGAGGTGGATCCCGCCGCCAGGTCGCGACTGCTTTCAGGGTGGGTCAACGTAGCAATCTGCCCCCATTGCGGGGCAGGGGGGGCAGTCAACCTGCCCTTCCTCTACCACGATCCCTCCAAGGAACTGGCTTTGGTTCACATGCCGATGGAGGCCGTCCGCAGTGACCAGGAGCGGCAGCAGGTCATTGGCTCGCTATCGCGAGAGGTGATGAATCAGTTGCCGCCTGAACAGCGGAAGGGTTACCTTCTCTCTCCGGAAGTCTTCCTCAGCCAGGAGAACCTGATCAAAAGGGTGTTGGAGGCCGAGGGCATTACTGAGGAGATGATCGATGCCCAGAGGGCCAAAGCGGATCTGTTAAGGGAGCTGCTGGAGGCTTCCTCTGCTGAGGAGCGGATGGGGATTGTTGAGGAGAATGAGTCCAAGCTGGATGAGGAGTTCTTTCGGATCCTGCAGACCAACGTGAGGCAAGCGGAGGCGATGGGGCAGGAGGAGGTTGTGCAGACCTTTGCAGATCTGCGGACTCTGCTCTTTGAGGAGACCGCCACAGGGCGGCGACTGGCCGCGCGGTCGGAGACGCTGGAGGCCTTTGAGGATCAGCCGACTCGGGAGAGGTTGCTGGAGCTGTTGGTCGAGGCGCAGGATGAGGATACGCGCACGGTATTGCTTTCCTACGGGCTGCAGCTGGTGGACTACTTCTTCTTCCAGAGTCTCACCCAACGGATCGAGGCGGCAGAGGATGAAGGGGAGCGGAAGCGCCTAGAGGATCTGAGGAAGGAGGTCATGACCTTCCGCGAGCAGTTCAAGGAGCGAGCCCAGCAGGTGGTGGCGGAGCGGGCCCAGCTGGTGCACGACTTGATGACGAGTGAGCAGCCCAAGCTTCTCGCTCGCCGTCGTGCTGCCAGCCTGGATGAGACCTTCTTCGCTGTCCTCTCTTCCGAGATCGAGCGTGCTGAAGCTGAGGGAGACACTGAGATGCTCTCTCGACTTCAGGAAGTCTGGCAGCTAGTCATGGAATTGGTGCAGAAGATGATGCCGCCAGGCGTAGCCCTTATGGGCCAGGTGTTGGAGGCAGAGGATGAGAAGGAAGTCCGGCAAGTTCTGGAGAAGAACCGCCAACAGGTGGACGGCCGCTTTGTGGAACTGCTGGAAGGCGCCGCGGAGGAACTACGCGAACAGGGGGCGACCGACGTGGCGGACCGTGCAGTGGCGGCCTTGGCTGTGGCTCGGACTATGGTGCCGTCGGGTGGGGAGGAAGGTCTGGTGACTCCTCAGTAGGGGGACTGGCTGCTATCTTGGGAGTCGGTTGCAGGCTCTTCCCTTCTTCAGCGGTTCTCCAGCCGGAAGCCGTGGCCGCGAACGGTCACGATGTAGGCATGGTCCGAGTCCAGAGCAGCCAGCCGCTCCCTCAACCGGCGGACGAGCGCATCGATTGCCTGAGAGGAGACGCCCTCCGCGGCCTCGTCGGCCCAGACGGCGGCCACGATCTCCTCCCGTGTCACAATCTCTCCCTGGGCGTCCAGCAGGGTAGTCAGCAGTTGGTACTGGGCTGGGGAAAGGGGTGGGGTCAGTTCCTGCTTGTCTATGAAGACGCGGTGGCTGGCTCGATCGACGTGCAGCCCACGGAAGTGGTCCTCCGACATCAGCGGCACCGTAGCGTTGGCTCCTACGAACCCCATCTTCACGCAGAGCGCGATTTGAATCTCGTCCCCATCCTGGAGCAGCCGTGGTTCTCCGCGCACCACCTCGGCGTTCACATGCGTACCGTTCTTGCTCCCTAGATCGTACAGAAGGTAGGTGCCGTCCCGTGTCCGTTCGATGCGCGCATGGTGACGGGAGACCTGGCGCTCGGGCAGAATCACGTCGCAATCCGAACCCCTGCCGATGAGGACTCGTTCTCCTTCAATGAGCCGGCGCTGACCGGCTAGTTTCCCCTCATAGAAGACGAGCATCGGGACCTCTGTCAGATTCCTTGCGTTCATCAAGTGTGCCTCCTCTACCACGAATACCTCTGAAGGACCAGGCCGGTGCGTGCGTCTCTTGCGGCGCATCTTTGGATCAACCGACCTTGCTCTCGTTCCAAGTTCTCGAAGCTGGGGAGTCACAAGGGCGCGTCCCAAGACCCGAGCGTCTGCGTCTCAACTCCGGTGACCGGAATCGTCTGCCTATCCCTCCAAGCTCATCTAGCGAGCGTCTCAGGTGCCGTCGCCGGAGCAGTCCGTTGATTCCTTGTGCTCTGGTCAGTTGCCGCATGCGAAATGTGCCTGGCTTGTGCGTCTAGGTATCTTGTCTTGACATAATCACGGTATGTCTTATCATGACTACCTGGAGGAGAAGCGAGGAGAAGCTGCCCAGTGGCCCGATTGCTTGCACCGGGGACGGTTCTGCGCGACCGTTACCAGATCCTCGCCTGCGTAGGGCAGGGGGGGATGGGAGCGGTCTATCGCGCTGCCGATCTGCGGCTGGAAGGTCGCATCTGTGCTTTGAAGGAGATCCGGGCGGATCCCGACCTCCTCCCGCACGCCCTGGCCCAGGCTCAGCGTCAGTTCCATCGCGAGGCCAGTGTCTTGGCTCGTCTCGATCACCCCAACCTGCCCAAGGTCTCAGACTACTTCACGGAGGGGGGACGTGAGTACTTGGTGATGGACTTCGTCGCTGGGCCGGATCTGAAGCAGGTGTTGGAGGGTGAACTGCGCGCGGGGCGAATGTTGGATGAGCGCCGGGTGTTGCACTGGGTGGATCAGTTGTGTGATGCTCTCTCCTACCTCCACAGCCAAGACCCTCCGGTTCTCCACCGGGACGTCAAGCCAGCCAACATCAAGGTGACAAGCGGCGGGCTGATAAAGCTTGTGGACTTCGGGCTGGTCAAGTTGCTGGCGGCCAGCGATGCACGCACAATCACCGTACTGCAGGGACGCGGAACGGTGGCCTACACTCCTCTGGAGCAGTATGGTGGGGACACCGGTCATACCGATGTTCGCTCCGACATCTACGCTCTGGGGACCACAATCTACGAGCTTCTCACCGGTGAGCCGCCGGCGGATGCCAAGCGTCGATTCCTTCGCCCGGAGAGTCTCGTCCCTCCTCGCGCGCTCAACCCCCGTATCTCCCCTACCACGGAGCGGGCTATCCTAGCTGCCATAGCCATGCATCCAGACGACCGGGTTCCTACAGTTGAGGCATTTCGCCAAGTGCTGTACGATGCTTCTCTCTCCGACGCGCTGGCGGTCATCGTGCCCCCACGGCAGGAATGGCGTCAAGCCCTGGCGGAGAACAGCAGCCTCTTGGTCCTGACAGGATCCCTCCTCATGCTAGCTCTTCTCGTCACCCTCCTATTCTAGATCGAACATTCCCTGTCGTCGGCGGAACTCGCTTTGCGTATCTCGCCTACTTGAGCCACTGTCTGCTCGTCCTGCAGTTCATTCTTCAAGACAATCGCTACCAGGCAGACCGTTGCACCGATTAGCGTCATTGTCCCGGCGGTCCAGAACCCAATTCTCTCCTGGATCCATCTCGTTCCCGGCAACTCCAGCACCAGGCCAATGTAGGCTATCAAGCCACCCGCTGCGCACAACAGGGCTCCCCGTAGTGCCAATGAGAGGTCTCGCCGACGTCGCCACAGCCCCCCGTAGCCCACCAGAGCCATCAGCAGAGCACCGACCATGCCCTGGCCCAAGTCTGACCAATTCGTTCTTCCTGGATGTTCCTCCCAAGTCTCGAACTCTTGGGTCGGTATTGGGGTTATGTCTGGCGTGGAGACCGGGGTGGGGGTGGGCGTGGGGGGCGGTATGGGGCTCGACGTTGGCGTCACGGCAATGGTCGTTCCGGGCTCACCTTCTGGCGGAATGTCCATCTCCATCCACACGACACGCGACACCGGTTCTGCCCGCACTGATATCTGCAGCTCTCCTGCCCGGTCCAGTTTCAGTGTCGTCTCCGCCACGCCATTGTGCGTCGTCACATGAACGGAATGCTCTAGCCCCTCTTGGGGGTACGTGAAGATGAACTCCACTGGCGTTCCGTCTGGGACCGGATTCCCATTTCGATCCACAATCACGCCGGTCCTCAGTCTCAGGGTATCGCCGAAGCCCAACTCTGGAGTTGGCTGAGGAGTGCCTTCTTCCCCTTCGGGCTCGTCACCGATGAAGCCGCCGATTGTCTGCGACGGGTCGGGCTGGGTCTGACTGATCAGATCGTAGTTGATGCCGGGCACGGAGACGGGCGGGGCGCCCCCAAAGGGGAACTCGTTGAACAGGGCCCGTGCGGCTGCCTCGACGAAGGGTTCGGTGTGGCTGTAGAGACCGAAGTAGGCGGAGAGTTTGGCGATCTCGGTCGTGTCCAGGTAATAGGGTGCGCCGAACGCCAGGACAACCACCTTATGATCGCGTAGAAGATCCGCTCGCTCGGCCAGGAAGCGGCGCACCGCGTCGGAGGCGGGGACCTGTTCGTCAATGTCAAGCATAGCGAAAATCACCCAGTCGGCTCGCTCCAGCGCGGCTTCCACCGGATGAGGTGGAGGAGGGGTACCCTCGGAAGGCGGTGCTGTGGGGGTGCTGAGGTAGTCCGTCAGCTGGCTGAGGGTGAAGCTGCGTACGAGAGTGGGGAGCATCTGGTGAGTGGCTTGAGGCCCGTAGAGGCGGATCAAGGTATCCGCCAGCAGGGTGGGGGGGATAGCATAGACTGGCGCGCAGCCATCGCAGGGGCTGAGCTGTCGATCGTCGGTGAAGATCACGATTTGGTCATCGACCGTGGGCGGGGCAGGCCGCAGGTCCGGCGAAGGCGGAGAGAGAAGTGTGACGACGTCCTGGGCGATGGGCGCGACTTGCTCTTGGCCTTGCCCGACCAGATCGGCGGCAGCATCGGCCTCCACTCGGACTCTGCTGAGGAGGAAGGGTGATCCATAGAGGCGCAGCTTGAGCTGTAGTATGCGCAGCACTGCCTCGTCTACTCGCGCCTGGAAGGTGGGATCGGAGATGTACTTCTCGCGGAAGAAGGCGATCGTGGCCCGCACGTTGGCAATCTGAGAATCCCAGTCGTCGCTCAGCGCGAAATGGGATAGGATCAGCAAATCGTTACCGGCCAGGAAGGCTTCACGAGCGATGCGCAGGTTGTTGAACTCCTGTTCGGTGGGATCATAGAAACGACGCACGGCCCTAACCCCCAGTTCGTCCGCCACTGTGAGACCACCGCTCTCTCGCCAAGGCGCCAGCTCTGGCAGGGCCATCAACTGCTGTAGTGCCTGGGGGTCGAAGCTCACAGGCTTGGTGGAAGCGTAGATGTTGCCCTGAAAGCCCCTATAGCGGATGTGGGACACCAGGAAACCATCGGCGCTTGCTACGGGCTCCTCCGTGTCAGCGACCGCGAAGAAGGGGGCCAGTTCGATCTGCTTGAGCTGCTCCAATGACTTCTGAACCGTCGACACCTCCTCGGAGAGGGGACGGTCGGCGGCCCCCAAGCCTGGAAAGTGTCTCGCGATCACGCCTACTTGGCCCTCGCTGCCGCTGTGGATGCCTCGAACGTAGGACCTTCCCATTTGGCCTACCCAATAGGGATCCCCCCCGAAAGATCGGCACCCAAGATCGGCCGCGCTGCTGGGTCGTGGGTTGTTCAATACATCCAGGGATGGACCCAAGAGCGTGTTGATCCCGAGAGCCCTCAGCTCCTCTCCTACTATTCTGCCCACTGTCTCAGCGTGGTCAGGGTTCCAGGTCGCCCCGATGGCCATTGGGGAGGGGAGAGGGGTAGTGCCGCTGACAATGGCGGTGTAGGGACTTCCGTTCCCTTCCTGTTCGACGGCTATGAGGAGCGGGACGAAGGGAGCGGGGGTTGAGTAACTCTCCTCCTCCAGCGGGAGCGGCGATGGGACTTGGGTGGCCTCCCAGGCCAGCTCCTGCAAATTGCTCGTGAGCGTGGCGACCTGTGTGGGCGTGTCTCCCTCGTTGATGATATTTCCGTTCTCAGGCCGCAGCAGAACGCCCCCGACCCTTTCCTGCGTGATCAGACTGTAGATCGACGAGAGCTCATCGGTCCCGGCGCCAGGGAAGGTGACGACGAAAAGCTGGCCTACGCGATCTGCCGGTGACATTCGCTCCAGCAGCCGCGCCGCTGGGTCATCTTGCTGCTGCCCCACCGCGTGTGCCAGCGAAGGAGCAGTCAGGCCCAGGGTGACTATCGTCGTGATCGCAAGGGAAAGCCAATCTCTTTTTCGCATAGCTCTCGGTTATTTTAGTCGAATTATTGGCGGAGCGCAATCGAGGGTCCTGGCAGTTGCTCTCCAATCAGGTTGGATGCTGTCGGTTGCCCAGTTCCTTCAGCGTCCAAGGAGCGATTGAGGGAAGTCTCGCGGGGGCGGGGCTGGACGGAAGCGTGAGCCATAGACCAGGTCATCCGCCCAGATCAGGAAGCGGCGTGAGGCCGGGATGTGGAAAGCCAGTTGAGCCACCAGTCGATGGAAAAGGGTGGGGGGCTTCGACCAGGGGCATACTGCCTGACAGATTGTGCACGCGGATCCTCGCTGGTTCCAGTAGAGCTTGCACTTGACTGGCTCAATCTGCCACTTGCGCACGCCGCGAACTATGACCTTGTCCCCCTTGTGAATCGCACCAGAGGGACAGTTGTCGGCGCACTTCAGACACTTGTCACAGAAGTCCTGCACGCCCAGATCGACCGGCGGATCTAGCGCCAACGGAAGGTCTGTGGTCACGCAGGCCAGGCGCAGGTTGGCGCCCAGCTCTGGGTGCAGAAGGAAACCGCACCTGCCCAATTCCCCCAGCCCGGCATCCACCGCCACTGGCACCACGAGCACTCCGTAGTTGCGGAGGTGGTGGGCGCGGGCGGGCCAGCCGAGAGCTCGGATGTAGCTGGCGGTCTGGACCGCGACGAGGGCGCTCAGCGCGTATACCCGACCCACCTCGAAGTCGGAGTGAGGGGTGCCGCCCGTGCGCATCAGGTCCAAGTTCTGCTTGAAGGCCATCGCGATGGCGTAACGGTGGTGGATCTCAATCGAGTCGCCCCATTTCAGCCCGTTGTAGCCACCAGGGAGACCCCGCACGAGCGGCGAGTTGGAGCCGCAGTCGGTGAAGAAGGGGGGCATGCCTCGGTGCGAGTAGACCCAGGCGGGCCGGAGGGGGCCGATGCGCACATCGTGGGCTCCGAGGTAGTGGGCCAGCGCCTTGACGTGGGCAGCCATCTCGGAAAGGGTACCCTTCACCTGCGTGGAAGCCACTTCGCCATCGACCACATCGGGCAGAGCCAGACCGAGGATGGGATCGAAGGTGGCGTGGTAGAGGGCCGCATCGTCCTGGGCTGCAGGGCCCTCTGAGTGGCCGAGTGAGTCGGCAGAGGTCGCCAGGCGGTGGTCGACCTCGGTCAGCTCGGGCCGCAGGTTGTGGTAGGCTTTCTCTTCTGGGCTCCCCCGCGTCAGCCGCTCGCGGGAGAAGACGGTGTCCCGTTCATCGAAGCGAGTAAGTTCCCCCACGACCTCATAGGTTGGGCGCTTGGTCTTGTGGGTCAACCCTGATCCCTTTCTTGTCGGCACTAAGAGCATCGAATCGCGTGTAGTCTACCACACGCCACTGTGAGTGCCAACTCGTCTTGAATGCGACAGATGCTCGCTGCGCCGGGTCTTGTGGGGCGCGGGATTCGCGGCGAATTCGTTTCTGCTCCTTGTTCAGAGACCCGCCACTGAGAACATCTTGTGAAGGATGTGATCTTGCCCGGAGTGCTCCCGCGAGGGGAGCTGCAGGCTGTGAGTGCGGATCATACCTGGGCTGGGCGTTGAATCAGATCGCAGCGAAAACTCAAGCAGTCCCCCTCTTGCTCGCGGCTTCCCCGTCGTGTATAATCCGCCCCAGACCGTGACTCAGGGGCCGGTGCTTCTCCTGGCGGTGGACCGTATCTGCCCTGCCGGAGAAGCACCATTCTTCTTGCGGGAAGTTCCTCGCACCAAAGGGTGCATAAATGACCAGACAACCTAGCTTCTCCATAGAGCGATGGCCGCAACGTGTGTTCCGGAGATTCAGGGAAGCCACTGCCGGTTACCCTCGTCAGTTTTGGTTCCTGTTCTGGGGTCTGCTGATCAGCGCCTCCGGACGCAGCATGGTCTGGCCGTTTATGACCATCTACATGCGCCAGGAACTGGGGGTCTCTCTAACCACCGTCACCCTGCTGCTCACCCTCAACTCGGCCACCGGGTTGGTCGCTACCACGGTAGCCGGCCCGATCGTGGACCGATTCGGCCGGAAGGGCGCAATGATCCTGAGCTTGGCGGCCAGCAGCGCAACGTTGATGGGTATGAGTGTGGCTGGCACGCTGGATCTTTGGACCATCCTGATGGCACTCAGCGGTGCCTTCGGTCCGCTCTACCGCGTAGGCAGCAACTCGATGGTGGCTGATCTCATCGAGCCTGAGCGTCGGGCGCAGTCCTATGCTCTGCTGCGAATGATCTCCAACGTCGGGGTGGCGATCGGCCCATCGCTCGGTGGTTTTGTGACCAGCGTTTCGTATGCACTTGCGTTCTGGATCGGAGCAGGGGCCAGTGCCTTCTTCGCTCTGCTCATCCTATTCTTTGTCGCTGAGACGCTGCCGAAAGGGGGGGAGGTCGCTGACCGGTCGCGGACGGATACCGGCTATGGTCAGGTTCTGCGGGACTGGCCGTTCCTGGCCGTTTCCGGTATCTACGCGCTGAGCGGGATGCCCTACGCGATGTTGATGGTGCTTCTACCAGTCTATGCCAAGGAGAACTTTGGCGTACCAGAGAGCCAGTACGGCTTCATCATGGCCGCCAATGCAACGATGGTGGTGCTGTTCCAGTACCTTGTCACGCGGATCACCGAGCGGCATCGTCCCCTGCCGGTGCTGGCACTCGGTTCGCTGTTCTATGCGCTGGGGGTGGGCAGTGTGGCCCTCTGGTGGAACTTCCCTACTTTCCTGCTCAGCATGGTGGTCGTCACCGTTGGGGAGATGATCTTGATCCCTACGTCTACGGCGCTGACGGCCAATCTGGCGCCGCCCGACATGCGTGGCCGATACATGAGCGTCTATGGCCTGACGTGGGGGGCCGGTTTCGGGATAGGTCCAGTGATCGGGGGGCTGCTGAATGACTATGTGGCGCCGGTGGCGATATGGTACGGGGGCCTGGTCGTGGGGATCGCAGCGGCGTTGGGATTCGCCTTGCTGGGGTTGGTACTGCGGAGACGCAAGTCTTCGCGGTAGTCTGACGCCACTACCCTCACGTCGGCCTCCAGGCACTCCTTGCCGAATTCGCGGGTAACTCTTTCCTGGTGGCAGACCTCTGTCGATGCATGCCGTCTAGGAAGATCCCTTCCTGTCTCTCGCGCTTCGCGAAAAGGCCAGGCTGACCAGGCTCATGCTGATCAGCAGGACCCCGACCAGCGGCAGGGCCGAGCCGGACGGGGCGGCCAGATGGCGCAGGGCGAGGTTGGCGGGGGAGGGCGTTGTTGATGGAGTGGGCGGCAGCGTGGGCGCGGGAGTGGGAGATGGAGTTGGCGTGGAGGTAGGCATGCTGGTCGGTGTGATGGTGGGAGTGGGTGTGTGCGTGGGCGCAGGGGTCGCGGTAGGCAGCGAAGGCACCTCCACAGCCGGGCTGGTCGGAGAGGGTGCAGGTAGCGGAGCGGAGGTATCACCCGGTGCATCCTCCACCAGCATCAGTGGCGCACCTCCGATCAGACACTGCCTCTCGTAGGCGCAGCCTGGCAGGTTCAATGTGTAGTAGCCGCGCTCTGGGTGGACAGTGCGCGCCCCGCCCCACATATCCACCAGGAGCCCGCGTGTTGTCTGTGCTGGTATGATAACCGTCTGCGGCGAGGGAGTGCGGGACCAGACGACGGTCGTGGTCTGTTCGCCCCGGTTCACGACCACCACGCTGACCTCTTCCCGCCGTTCCCATGTGGCGGAGCGAAAACCGGCCAGATAGTTGATCGCGACCTGATAGGCGGTGAAGGCCGGCCGGCGAGTGCCGTCCGCCCGTACAAGGCCGAACGGCTCTGGATTTGCCGTTAGATCACGCTCCGTGTCGGACATCTTGTAGACGGCCATGCGTTCTGCCCCCCCGGCGATCCCCAGTGCTGTCGCTTGGATGATGTAGGCAGCCTGATCCTCGAGTGTCACCTTGAACTGGGCGTCCGGCACGGGCCAGGCCGGATCTTCGGAGGGAGCGGCGTTCGTCTCGGCTATCCAGATCGGCTTGTCTAGACCATACTCTCGCATCAAGTTGCGATAGAAGACGGTCAGGTCGTAGACGTTCTCCGGTTGGAAGTAGATGTGGAGAGTGGCGACATCGAAGTAGTAGTTATGGGGTGCGGCGTTAGGGTCGGCGGTGATGATCTGCAGGAGTCGTCGGAAGAAGAGCTCGCGGCCATAGTTGGCGTCCCACCAGTGGGTAACCGCGGCCAGGTGGACCGTGGCGTTGGGATTGGTCTCCTTGACTGCTCCGTAGGAGACGCGCATCAGCTGAGCGAAGTCCTCCACGGACCCGCCCCAGCTTTGATGATAGGTGTCCCAGATGTCCGGCTCGTTCCAGATGATCCAGTGGTCGATCCTGCCGGCGTAGCGGGCCACGAGGGCGCTGAGGAAATCAGCCCAGAGGTTGTTGGGATCGTTGTGGCCCAGGTACAGCCCCTGCGGGACACCCGCCCCACGTCCCGGATCTGTTGCCCAGGCGGGGGTGTTCACCACCAACCCCACCACCTGCCGGCCCTGGGACAGTTCCAGGGCCAATTGCTCGTCGGTGATGGGGAGATTCCATTCCTCCTCGGGGCCGTCGGGCTGAATCTCGCTCCAAATGAAGGTGACGCGCGTCCAACCTGCCCCCAGGTCGGAAGCAGCCCACGGGGCAATGTGGGCCTCGACGACGCCGAAGCGGTAATCGGGGCTGGCGGCCCAGGCGGGTGACGGACTTGGGCCGAGGGCGAGAAGCAGCAGGGCGGTCAGAAGCAGGATGGATGATCGTATCATAGCGTGGAGGACATTGTATCAGAAAGGGAACAGGGCGGCAAACGGGTCACCTGTCGATGCGCCCCCGCGGCCTTCGACAAGCTGGAATGCTCAAATGGCGGGGATTGCCGCAGGAGGCGGCACGAAGCTCACCATTGACACTCAAAGGAATTGGCGCCAGATACCAGAAGCCAACCTTGCCCATATGTGAACTCTGCAAGGCTCATCGACGCGAAACACCTTTGCACTGCGAGCCAACGCTGCCAAATATGCGCTACCTGGCCCATGATGAAAAGTCTTAAAGTTTTCTCTGGGTACTGGACGTGGGGCAAGAAGTGGTGTATAATGGGTCAAAATGGGCCGAAGTGGGGCGTCGGCCCTCTCTAGACCTCGATTTTAGGCCCCAGGTGGGGCGGCGTAGAACACATGTTCTTAGGCGAGTATGTTCACAGCATAGACAGCAAGGGGCGCCTGACTATCCCCGCCAAGTTCCGCGGAGAGCTTGGTACTGGCCTGGTGGTCACACGCGGGATGGATCGCTGTCTCGTTGTTTACCCAATGCGAGCCTGGCGGCAGCTGACGGAGCGGGCTTCTCAACTGCCGATGACTGATCGCACGGCGCGAGATTTCCGCCGCCTGATCTTTGCCAACGCGACTGACACTGTCCCCGATAGCCAGGGACGCATCAACATTCCCCAGCCTCTCCTGGACTACGCAGGTCTGGACTCACAGGCAGTGATTGCAGGATGTGATTCGTACATCGAACTGTGGAGTCCGGAGATCTGGACGGGCGTGCGGACCAGGGTCGAGGAAAGTGACGACGACATTGAGCGATGGGCAGCCCTGGGAATCTAGAGGCCTTCGCCAAGAGAAGTGGCCATGTGTCTGTTCTCGTGCCGGAGGTGCTGAAGTTCCTGGAGGTACGGCCTGGTGGCACTTACGTGGATGGGACGGTCGGAGGTGGGGGGCACGCGGCCGCGATCTTGGAGGCTTCTGCTCCTGACGGGCGGCTGCTGGGAGTGGACCGGGATCCAAAGGCTCTGGAGATAGCCGCACGCCGCTTGAGCCCCCTTGGTGAGCGAGCTGTCCTTCGTCACGGTTCCTTTGCCCACCTGACCGAGCTGGCGGAAGACTTCGTCCCCGCCGATGGGGTGCTACTGGATCTGGGGCTTTCCTCCCTCCAACTGGCGGACCCAGAGCGGGGCTTCGCTTTTTCCCGCGAGGGGCCCTTGGACATGCGATTCGACCCGACAGCAGGCGGTCCCACAGCGGCTGATTTGGTCAACCAACTGGCTGTTAAAGAGCTTGCAGATCTATTATACCACTATGGTGAGGAACGGCAAGCCAGGCGTATCGCTGGAGCGATCGTCTCGGCGCGGCCGCTGAACACCACGACGCAGCTGGCCGATGTGGTCTGCCAGGCGACCGGCCGACGGCGAGGCCGGATACACCCAGCGACGCGCACCTTTCAAGCCTTGCGCATCGCTGTCAACGATGAACTGACTGCGCTGGAGACAGCGCTTCCTCAAGTACTGGAACTACTGGCGGACGGGGGGCGGTTGGTGGTCATGAGCTTCCATTCCTTGGAGGATCGCATCGTCAAGCGGTTCCTGCGGCGCGAGTCTACCGACTGCGTTTGTCCACCGGAGATACCGGTCTGCATGTGCGATCACCGTGCCCGGGTGCAGGTGCTGACATCGAAGCCGGTCCGTCCTACACCGGAGGAGGTGGAAATCAATCCCCGATCCCGCTCAGCCCGCCTGCGAGCGGCGGAGCGAATTGGTGGATGAGATCCAACCGAGGGGAGCTCCGCGCGCCATCCTCGGGCGGGGAGGGTGGGACATATTCTGAGGAGTAGGAAGGTGGGGCAGATCGTATCTTGGGTGGCTCACGGATTCCGTCAACGTGGGACGGGACTGAGCCCCCGTGCGGTTGGGCTGCTCCTCGCACTGCTCTTGCTGATCGCCCTGTTGGCTGCGGCTCGACTTGTCCTGATAAGCAAGGTGGCGGCGGCCGCGCGTGACCTTCAAGAGATGAGGAGGGACCTCAGCGGATTGCAGCAGGAGAACGCCGACTTGGAGGTGGAGATCGCCGGTTGGCGGTCGGTGGAGGGGCTGTTGGACAGAGCCCGCGAGCTGGATCTGGAACATGCGGAGGAGATTAGGTTCGTGGAACCGTAGCTAGGAGTTCCGGTGTTTGAACACGCACGTCGTCGACTGGGGCTGATAGCCATCCTGCTCTTCGCTCTAGCCGCGCTGCTTGTCGCGCGGCTGGTTGTGTTGCAGGTTGTGCGAGGGGCGAGCTACGAAACGTCGGGTCGCGAGGGGCGAAAGGCCCAGTTGCGGCTGCCGGATTCGCCGCGCGGGTGCATTCGCGATCGGAACGGGTTTCTGCTGGCGGGCAACCGCCCGTTGTACGCGATTGAGGCATACCCTGCCTACATTCCGGAGCCAGACGTGACGGAAGTGGTTGACCAGCTGGCCCCACTCCTGCAGATTGCCCGCGCCTACCTGCACGTGATCCTGAGCGGCGAGGAGGAGTGGGTGATTCTGGAACCGGAAGCTACCCCGCAGCTGGCCCAGCTCGTTGATCAGGTGCACGCGGGAGGTATAGGTACGCAGCTCTGGTGGGGACGGGTCTATCCAGCGGGGGAACTGACCGCCCTGGTGTTGGGCTTCGTTGGCAAAGGAGGCGAGGAGGGGTTCTACGGCATAGAGGGCTTCTATGAAGGGAAGTTGAGTCCCACGCGGGTCAGCTGGGAGGGGGAGGTTGACGCCCAGACCCGCGATCCGCTTCCTTTTGAGGAGGGGACGATCGAGCCTCCGCTGCCAGGGGTGGACCTGGATCTAACGCTCGATTTGGCCGTGCAGGAGTTGGCGGGGCAGGAACTCGCCCGCGCCCTGGATGAATTCAGGGCGGAGAGCGGAACCGTCATCGTGATGGACCCTCGCACTGGGGCGATACTAGCCATGGTTAGCTTCCCCTCCTACGATCCAGACCGATACGATGAGTACGCTGAGCGGAACGAGCGGCTGTTCGTGAATCCAGCGGTCGGATCTCAGTACGAGCCGGGCTCGGTCTTCAAGATCGTGACCATGGCAGCGGCGCTGGATAGCGGTACGGTCACTCCTGAAACGACGTACGCGGATGAGGGACAGATTGAGCACGGGGGGGAGGTGACGTACAACTGGGATCGGCGGGCATATGGCGAGCAGGACATGTCCGGCATATTGATTCACTCCTTGAATGTCGGGGCCGTCTGGTTGAGCGTGCGGATGGGGCCGGATGTCTTCTACCGCTATGTGCACGCCTTTGGCATAGGCAGTCTCACCGGGGTGGACATCCAGGAGGAGGTGGCGGGGGAGCTGCGGGTCCCAGGCGATCTGGACTGGCACGACTCAGACCTGGCGGCGAATGCGTACGGGCAGGCCCTGGCGGTTACACCGATCCAGATGATCTCCGCCGTGGCTGCGGTGGCGAACGATGGCCGCCTCATGCGTCCTCATTTTGTCAGCCGGCAGGTTGCGCCGGATGGGGCGGTGCGCACCCGTCATCCTGTGGTACTCGGCCAGCCCATCTCCCCCGAGGTAGCCCATACGCTGACGGAGATGCTTGTGGAGGTGGTTGAGCAAGAGGTACACCAGGCGCGGGTCCCGGGCTACCGCGTCGCCGGGAAGACTGGCACAGCTGAGATCCCGGTCCCCGGAGGATACGATGAGCAGGAGACGATCGCCTCATTCGTCGGGTATGGCCCGGCCGATGATCCGCAGTTGATCATTCTGGTCAAGCTGGATCGCCCACAGACTTCGCGCTTTGGGGGGGATACAGCGGCGGTGGTCTTCAGCCGCCTAGCCTCACAGCTGTTTCCTATGCTGGGCGTTCAACCGGTAGAGTAGTTGCTGCGGGGTATATGGGATGCTGACACTAGCTGACATTGTGCAGGGGCTCACGGGACATCGACCGCCTGGACTGGAGCGACGGCCCACCCGGGTGTCTGTGGATTCTCGGGAAATTGGCCCTGGAGATGTCTTCGTCGCTCTCATGGGGGAGGAGGGCGATGGTCACGACTACGTGGGAGATGCCCTGGCGGCCGGCGCGGCCGTGGCGGTCGTGGAGAAACCCGTTGACGTCGACGTGCCGACGGTCGACCTAACGAAACGACCGCCTACCTTGCCCAAGGCTTGGTCGGTGCCGGTTCTGTTGGAGGTATCCAACAGCCTCAAGGCGCTTCAGCAACTCGCTGCCTATTGGCGCAGGCGATACTCGCCGCGGGTAGTTGGCATCACAGGCAGTGTGGGCAAGACGACCACGAAGGAACTGACAGCTGATGTGCTCTCCCGGCGGTTTGTGACGCTCAAGAGCGAGCGTTCCTACAACAATGAGATCGGTCTTCCGCTCACCGTGCTCCGGCTGACGGACGAACACGAGCAGGTGGTGCTGGAGATGGGAATGTACGATGTGGGGGAGATTGCTGAACTGGCCGAGATCGCGCTTCCTCACGTGGGCGTGGTGACCATTATTGGGCCGGTTCACCTGGAGCGAGCGCGGACCATGGAGCGGATCGTGCAGGCCAAGACGGAATTGGTCGAGGCTCTTCCACCGGCTCCGGAGGGGATAGCGATCCTCAACTACGATGACAAGCAGGTCCTGGGTATGAGGGAGGCCACGCATGCGCGAATCCTCACCTATGGTCTCTCTCCCGAAGCTGACCTGTATGCAGATGAGATTGAGGGGCTAGGACTTGAGGGGATCAGATTCCGGCTTCATCACGCAGGCGAGACGCTACATGTGCGGATCCCTCTGCTGGGCCGCCATTCCGTTCACACGGCCCTGCGTGCGTCGGCGGTTGGGTTGGTGGAGGGGCTGACCTGGCAGGAGATCCTTGAGGGGCTGCGGACTCCATCCCCGCAATTGAGGCTCGTGGCCGTGCCAGGCCCTCAGGGCTCTACCATCCTGGACGATACCTACAACGCCAGTCCAGCCTCAACCATTGCGGCGCTCAACCTCCTGGGCGAGTTGGAGGGGCGCAAGATCGCTGTGCTGGGAGACATGCTGGAGCTGGGGGACTACGAGCGCGAGGGGCACGAGAAGGTCGGCCTGCGGGCGCTGGAGGTCGTGGATGTGCTGATCGCCGTCGGACGACTAGGGCGCATCATTGGCGAATCTGCACTGCGCTGGGGAATGGACCCTGAACGGGTCCATGTGGAGGAGGACAACACTGCCGCCACCCAACTCCTGGAGCGGTTGGTAGGCGAGGGCGATGTGATCCTCGTCAAGGGATCGCGGGGCATGAAGATGGAAGAGATCGTCAACGCGCTGGGGAAGGGTTAGAGATGGATTTTGCATTGATTCTGGCGAGCATCTCATTTCTTCTGGCAGTGGGCTGGGGACCGCTGCTGATTAAGCTCCTACGGCGCTATCGCATTGGCAAGCGCATTCGGATTGATGGCCCTCGCGGACACCAGACGAAGTTCGGCACCCCCACTATGGGAGGGCTGATGATCGTGGTCCCAGTGCTGGTGATCACGCTGGCCCTGAACATCTACAATCTGCTTGGGCGGACGGTCATAGGGCGTTCCATTATGGTGCCGTTGGGAGTGATGGTAGCCTATGCGATTGTGGGCGCGATAGATGACGTTGCCGGGGTGCGAGGGATGCGCCGCGGGGAAGGTTTCCGCGCCCGTCAGAAGATCGTGTGGGAACTCTTGATCTCCTTCGCCATAGCTCTGGTGCTTCATTTTGGACTGGAGCTGCGCAGTATCGCCTTCCCAGGCGTTGTCCAGAAGGTCGACATCGGTCTCTTCTACATCCCTATCGCGATGTTCCTCATCACCAGCTTGTCCAACGCCGTCAATCTAACCGACGGCCTGGATGGGCTGGCTGGGATCATCGTCGCCAGCGCCTTCGCCGCTTACGGTGTCATCGCCTTCCTGCAGGGCCAGGTCTATCTAGTCCGCTTCTGCTTCACCGTCGTGGGGGCTTGTTTTGCGTTCCTTTGGTATAACGCCCATCCTGCCCAGATGTTTATGGGTGATACAGGAAGCCTGGCCCTAGGGGCGACTCTGGGAACGGTGGCGCTGATGACAGGGCAGTGGCTGCTGCTGCCGGTGGTGGCACTTGTGCCGGTGGCGGAAGTGCTGTCGGTGATCATTCAGGTGGCCTATTTCAAGTACACCAAACGGCGGTACGGTCAGGGCCGGCGAGTCTTCAAGATGACACCTCTCCACCATCATTTCGAACTACTGGGCTGGTCGGAGACACAGGTGGTCCAGCGGTTTTGGCTGGTAGAACTCCTGGCGGCGATGGCAGGGGTGGCGCTGGCGTTGATCTGAGGGAAGAGTTCGAACGCGTGCAAGTTGTGGAGGTGCGAGATGGAAGTCGGTTTGCTTTGGTTCGATAACGACTCCCGCCGAGGGATCAAAGAGAAGGTTCAGAGGGCAGCGGCTTGTTATCAACGCAAGTATGGTCACCAGCCGAACATCTGCTTTGTCCATCCCAGCATGCTGGAAGGAAATGGCAAAGCGAGGGAGCTACAGGCTGGCGCGGTGGAAGTTCGTCCGGGCCGCGCGATCCTGCCAGATCACTTTTGGGTGGGGGTGTCGGAAGAGCAGTGAGAGGGCTACCCTCTGGCAGTGTGTAGGGAGGCATCTGCGCCGGACGCAGGGATGATGGAAGGACTTCGTTACTCGCTTGGTCGTTGACGGGAGGCGTATGGTCGAGGGCGTGAATAGCGGAAGCTTGGACCTGGATGGGAAACGTGTGGTAATTCTGGGGCTAGCCCGGCAAGGGGTGGCCCTGGCGAGTTTCCTGGCCCGGGTTGGGGCGGAGGTGACCGTGTCTGATCTGCAGGAGGAGGCGGCGCTCGCCGATCGGCTGGAGGAACTGGCCGACCTGCCCGTCCGCACGGTTCTGGGCGGACATCCCGAGAGTCTGCTGGAGGGCACGGACCTGCTCTGCCTGAGCGGAGGGGTACCCGTTGACGTCCCCATCGTCGTGGAGGCGCGGCGGCGGGGTATTCCCCTCAGCAATGACGCGCAGCTCTTCCTGGAGCGCTCTCCTGCACCGGTCATTGGCATCACGGGCTCGGCTGGGAAGACGACCACCTCAGCTCTGGTGGGCGAGATGTGTCGGGCGGCGGGTTTGCCCACCTGGGTAGGGGGAAACATTGGAAATCCTCTTATCACGGAACTGGGGCGCATTGGTCCCGAGGACAAGGTGGTGATGGAACTCTCCAGTTTCCAGCTAGAGATCATGAATGTGAGCCCACATATCGCAGCGGTGCTCAACATCACCCCCAATCACCTCGATCGGCACAAGACAATGGACAACTACATCGCTGCCAAGCGGGCCATCGTTGCCCATCAGGGGCCCGAGGACTACGCTGTTCTTGGCTTTGACGACGCTAACGCCCGAGCGCTGGCGCTGGAGACGGACGCTCGCCCCTTCTTCTTCAGCGGCGGGGCGGAGATGGACGAAGGGGCTTACAAGACCAACGGGGAGCTGGCTCTGCGCCTGGCCAAGGCGGAGACGATCATCTGCCAGGCGGACGAGGTTAGGCTGCGGGGCCACCATAACGTCCTCAACGTCCTGGCTGCCTGTGCTATCTGCGGCATCGCTGGGGTTCCGGTCGAGGCGATGCGGCAGGCGATTCGCACGTTCACCGGAGTGGAGCACCGCTTGGAAGAAGTGCGGGAGATCATGGGAGTTCGCTACTACAACGACTCAATCGCCACGGCACCCGAGCGAGTGGTGGCGGCTCTTCTCTCGTTCGATGAGCCAACCGTGCTCCTGGCTGGCGGGCGCGATAAGAAGCTGCCCTGGGATGGGTTCGCCAGCGAGGCGATGAGGCGGGTGCGGCACTTGATCACGTTCGGCGAGGCTGGACCGATGATTGCACGTGTAGTGGAGGAGAGGATCGCAAAGGGACAGGAGAGAGCGGAGGGGCGCAGGCTGGAGCAGATCACGCGGGTGAGCACGCTGGAGGAAGCGGTGCAGGCTGCCGATCAGCTGGCTCGTCCCGGAGATGTGGTGTTGCTCTCGCCCGGCGGCACCAGTTTCGATGCCTTTCAAGACTTCGCCGAGCGGGGGGAGCGCTTCAAGGAACTCGTCCGGAACCTCAAGAGGTAAGGGACACATGGGCAAGAAGGGGCGAAAAGCAGGCGAGCGACGCGAGCCCGACTATGTGCTGATCCTGGTCGTGGCGGCTCTGCTGTTGCTAGGGCTCCTGATGGTCTACAGCACGACCTTTGATCGGAGCTACCGGGAGACGGAGAGTCCCTTCCACTACTTGGAGAGACAGGCGCTGTGGGCGGGGCTGGGCCTTGCGATCGCAGCTATCCTGACCTGGCTGGAGTACGAATGGCTGCGGCGGATGGCCGTGCCGATCATGGGGATGACGCTAATCCTTCTCGTCTTGGTCCTCTTCGTGGGTCAGGAACGGTTCGGCGCGCGTAGAAACCTCCTGGAGGGGTCGGTGCAGCCGGGGGAGCTGGCGAAGCTCACCACCGTGATCTACATCGCTACCTGGGTCTCCTCTAAGGGGGAGCAGATCAGGGATGTGACATATGGTCTCGTTCCCTTCGCCGTGTTGATTGGCCTGCTGGCAGGGCTGGTGGTGCTTCAGCCGGATCTGAGTACAGCGGCGGTGATCGTGATGACGGGCCTCGCGACTTTCTTCGTAGGAGGAGCTGACCTGCTCCAGTTGGTGATCGGAGGGGTGGTGGGAGGCGCCGTGTTCTCAGGGTTGGTCTTGCTCTATCCCCATGCCCAGAGACGGCTGCATGACTTCTTCGTCATGCTCCGAGACCCGAGTCAGATGAGCTATCATGCCCAAGAATCTTTGATCACGCTGGGTAGTGGTGGGATGTTCGGATCAGGACTGGGACTGGGTCGGCAGAAATTCGGCCACTTGCCCTTTCCGTTCACCGACAGCATTTTCGCGGTCATAGGTGAAGAGCTGGGTCTCGTGGGCTGCTTGCTGGTCCTTGGGCTTTATGCGTTGCTTTGCTGGCGCGGACTGCGGATTGCGCTGCGCGCACGCGGTGGCTTCGGCGTGGTGCTGGCCTGCGGGCTGACCGTCTTGCTGGCCTCTCAGGCGTTGATCAACGTGGGTGTGGTCGTCGGGGTTCTTCCCTTCACGGGCATGGTGCTTCCGTTCATAAGCCTGGGGGGCTCGTCGCTGCTGGTCTCGCTAGCCGGGGTTGGGATTCTGTTGAGCATCTCTCGTGGAGGGCACCCGAGGGAATGGAGGGGTAGTGCGCATCTGGATTTCGGGAGGCGGGACGGGGGGACACGTCTATCCCGGGCTGGCCGTTCTGCAAGCTCTTAGGGCAGAGAAGGATGTGGAGCCTCTCTACGTGGGTGGGGTGGCCAGCGTCGAGGAGCGGCTGGCCAAGCGAGCAGGAGTGGCGTTCTTCGGGGTGCCGGCCGGGGGAGTGCACGGACTGGCTCCCTGGCGGGCGGCACGGAACCTTGTCAAACTGATCAGGGCATGGTGGCGAGTGCTGCGCTTGGGCTGCAGGCAGCGTCCCCGGGCTCTCTTCGTCACCGGAGGGTACGCCAGCGTGCCGGTGGCGTTGGCGGCCCGGCTGCTTCGTGTGCCGATTCTTCTCTACCTGCCGGATATCGAGCCGGGATTGGCGGTCCGTTTCATCGCCCGCCTGGCCACCCGCGTGGGCGTTACCACGGAGGATTCTCAGGCATACCTGCCTGAAGGGAAGGTCATCGTGACGGGGTACCCGATCAGGCCCGAGTTCACGGAGGCCAGACGAGACCAGGCGCGAGACGCGCTGAACCTGACCCAGGATGAGCCTGTAGTACTGGTGTTTGGAGGAAGTCACGGCGCGCGGAGCATCAACAGGGCAGTGGCGCAGAACCTGGAGGAGTTGCTGGAGGAGGCGCAGGTGGTTCATTTGAGCGGCGAGTTGGACTGGCCGTGGGTGGCTCAGAGGGCGGAGGAACTCCCGTCCGACCTGCGTGCTCGCTATCACCCTCTTCCCTACCTCCACGAGATGGGGCAGGCCTTGGCGGCGGCGGATCTGGCGGTCTGCCGGGCAGGAGCTTCGACTCTGGGGGAGCTGCCGTATTTCGGCTTGCCTGCTGTTCTGGTACCGTATCCCTATGCCTGGCGCTATCAGCGGGTCAATGCTGAGTGGCTATCGGCACGGGGAGCGGCGGTCGTGCTGGAGGATGAGCGACTGGGACAGGACCTCGTACCTGTGGTGAAGGACTTGCTGGCGCATCCAGAGCGGTTGTCGCGGATGCGCGAGCATTCGCAGGCGTTGGCGCTGCCGGGGGCAACGGCGCGGCTAGCGGATCAGCTGCGGACACTGGCCGGAGAGGGGGAAGCGGGATGATCAGCATTGTAGGCTTTTTCGGAATCGTCATCGGCTTCTTCGGCATCATCGGGCTCATGCGGGGCTGGACCAAGGAGATCATAGCCACTGCTGGCATTGTTCTGGCACTCTTCGCCCTAAGCACGCTTGAGGAGACCAATACCATCGGGAGCTTCATACCCCAGAACGCCACCTCGGCTCAGCAGTTTGGGATTCGCGCTGGTCTCTTCATCCTCATTGTCTTCTTCTCCTACCAGACGCCAGCCGTGGCCGAGACAGTCAGCCGCGGCAAATTGACCGCCAAGGCCAGGGCCGCGATCCAAGAGCGCATTCTCGGTTTGATCATTGGTCTGGTCAATGGCTACCTGATCGCCGGCACGATCTGGTACTACCTCCGCATGCAGGGCTATCCGTTCCCAAACGTACTCTATCCCCCACTGAACCCCGACACCGGCCAGCCGGATCCAGCCATGTGGGACACCATCACGTTCGCGACCAAGTACCTGCCCCTGGACTGGATCTCGCCGTGGCTTCCATACCTGATGATCCTACTCTTCTTGTTCGTGATCATCGCTATTATCTGAGGAGGGGTGATGGAGAGCAAGAGAGTACATCTGGTGGGCATCGGAGGGGCGGGTCTTTCCGCCATCGCCCGCGTGTTGATGGAGCGAGGGGTAGAGGTCTCCGGCTCGGATCTCGTCCTCTCGCCTGTGGCGGAAGCGCTGGCGCGAGACGGGGCTGAGATCTTCGTGGGGCACCGGGCGGGGCAAGTCTCGGGAGCAGACTTGGTCGTAGCCTCGTCGGCGGTGCCGAACGACAACGTAGAGCTGCAGACGGCGAGAGCTCAAGGGATACCAGTGGTTTACCGAGCTCAGATTCTTGCGGAGCTGATGGATGGCCACATAGGCGTGGCCGTCGCTGGGACGCACGGCAAGACAACCACCACGGCGATGATCGCTTCGATTCTGTGGGAGGGAGGGCTTGATCCCACCTTCATCGTCGGCGGAGTCGTGGCTGGACTGAGTACCAACGCCCGCGCCGGGACGGGTCCGCACTTCGTCGTCGAGGCGGATGAGTACGATCGTACCTTCCTGGGTCTCCGCCCGCAAGTGGCGGTGGTGACGAATGTGGAACACGACCATCCGGATTGCTATCCCACCTTTGACGAGTTCCAAGAGGCCTTCACCCAGTTCGTCTCGCTCCTGCCTCAGGAGGGACTGCTGGTGGCGTGTTGGGACAATCCGGTGGCGCGGCAACTGGGAAATGAGCGATCGGCGAAAGGGCTGCCAGTGCTCTTCTATGGGCTGGAAGAGGGAGCAATTTGGCGGGCAGAGGAAGTGCGGCCCAACTTCGCCGGCGGGTCGGACTTCCTGGCATTGCAGGGAAGGCAGGTGTTAGGCCTGATGAGGCTGCGGGTGCCTGGCCGGCACAACGTCTCCAACGCGGTGGCTGCCTTGGCGGTTGCTGACTACTTGGGAGTGCCCTTCCCAACCATCCGTTCCGCATTGGTGGGGTTCTGGGGAGTCGGCCGCCGGTTTGAGGTGAAAGGGGAGGCCGACGGGGTAACTGTCGTGGACGACTATGCCCACCATCCAACAGAGCTCCGAGCGACGCTGGCGGCTTCGCGCGAACGGTTTCCTGGCCAGCCACTGTGGGCGGTCTGGCAGCCCCACACCTATAGTCGAACGAGGGCGCTGCTCGGAGGGTTCGCTCAAGCGTTCGACCAGGCCGACCACGTGGTGGTATTGCCCATCTACCCCGCTCGTGAACACGACACGTTGGGAATATCGAGTGCCGACGCGGTGGCGGCGATACAGCATCCCGATGTCCGACTGGTGGATTCCATGGAGGAGGCAGTAGTTGTCCTGGGCACGGAGGTCCAGTCTGGTGGGGTGGTGGTCACGCTGGGAGCGGGAGACGGACACTTGGTGGGCGAGTGGCTGCTGGTCGCACTGAGCGGAGGGAACGGAAATGGGCCGTATGCAGGCTGCTGAGAAGCTGGCGTATCGTCTTAAGGGAGTGCGTAAACGGAAGAAGGCTCGCGGAGGATTTGCCTGCAAGGTGCTGGCGCGGAAGATGACTCTGGTGCGTAGACGAAGGAAGGCGCACGGATGGAAGCGACTGCCTGCGGTCGCAGTGAGAGGCGATGGAGAGGTTCACTTTGGATAGTGCGCTAGAGCAGTTGGCCAAGGTGCTGGGGGAGCGAGCGCGGCGGAACGAACCGCTGGCTCCCTACACGAGCATACGCGTCGGTGGGCCGGCTGACTTGTTGGTCGTCTGCCGCACAGGTGACCAGATGGTAGACGCGGTTCGGTTGGCGTCCTCCAGAGGGCTACCCTGGCGGGTACTGGGAAGCGGATGCAATATTCTGGTGGCCGACGCAGGCGTCCGCGGACTGGTGGTCATCAACCGTGCTGACCGGATGACGTTCGAGGAGGACGGGGTGGTCTGGGCCGAGTCGGGGACCCTGATGAGGGTCTTGGCCCGGGACACGACAGGGCGAGGCTTGGCCGGGCTTGAGTGGGCGGCAGGTCTGCCCGGGACCGTCGGCGGCGCGGTCGTCGGCAATGCGGGCGCCTTCGACGGCGACGTCGCGTCAGTTCTGACCAAGGCCACGCTCCTGGCACCGGAGGGCGAGGTCGTGGAGAGGTCGGCGAAATGGTTCGAGTTCAGGTACAGGGGAAGCCGAATCAAGGGCGGAGAGGAGGGGAAGAGGTATGTAGTTCTTGATGCGACGTTTGGGCTTCAGCCTGAGGAGACCGAGGTGTTGGTCGCTCGCGTGGATGAGATCCTTCGGTGGCGGCGGGAGCGTCATCCCGCAGGCGCGACGATGGGCTCTACGTTCAAGAATCCGCCCGGTGACCACGCGGGGCGCCTGATCGAGCTCGCTGGCCTGAAGGGCCAGCGCATCGGAGGAGTTAAGGTCTCCGAGCAGCATGCGAACTTCCTCATCAACACAGGCAAGGCCACCGCGGACGATGTCTTGGCTCTGATCCGCCGCGTGCAGGCGGAGGTGGAGGATCGGTTCGGAGTGGGACTTACGATGGAGGTGGAGTTGGTGGGGGAGTGGGAGTGAGGGGCGAGCTGCGAGTTGCGGAGGGGCGAGTTGCGGAGGGGCGAGTTGCGAAGGGGCGAGTTGCGAACTGTGGTTGAGAGGGGGCAGGGATGAGCGCCAGGCGGAAGTTGCGAGTCGGCGTGATCTTCGGGGGGCGATCAGGTGAGCATGAGGTCAGCCTGATGTCAGCCCGCTCGGTGATGGAGGCGATGGACCCGGACAAGTATGAGATCGTGCCCATCGGTATCACTAAGGGCGGGCGATGGATAGCCTCTGGCGACCCGATGAAGGCGCTGGCCTCCGGCGACGAGAGTGCCAGCGCCCCTGCTGCCCTCCTGGGCGATCCCTCTCAGCGGGGGCTGATGCGCATCGAGCGCCGGGAAGGGCAGATACTGCGCACCCGAGTGGCAGCGCTGGATGTGATCTTCCCTGTCCTCCACGGCCCCTATGGAGAGGATGGCACGCTCCAGGGCTTGCTGGATCTGGCAGGAATCCCGTACGTGGGCGCCGGGGTGACCGGCTCGGCCCTGGCGATGGACAAGGCGATCTTCAAGTCCGTGATGCGGGCTCAGGGTTTGCCAATCGCGGACTACCTGGTGATCAAACGCAAACGGTGGGAGACGGATCGAGAGGCGGTCCTCAACCGTGTCGAGGGCAAGCTGGGCTATCCGGTCTTCACCAAACCGGCGAACCTGGGCTCCAGTGTGGGGGTGAGTAAGTCTCACGATCGGCAAGGGCTGGCGGATGGGCTAACGGAGGCGGCGCGATACGACCGCAAGCTGCTGGTCGAAGCGGCGATCGCCCAGGCACGGGAGATCGAGGTCAGCGTGCTGGGCAACGACGAGCCCATTGCCTCTGTGCCAGGGGAGGTCGTTCCCAGCCGCGAGTTCTACAGCTACGCCGCCAAGTATCTCGACGATGGGGAGGCCGCATCTGAACTCCTTATCCCGGCCCCCATTCCGCCGGAGACGACGGAGCGGGTACGGGAACTGGCGGTGGAGGCGTATCTGGCGATCGACTGCGCGGGGATGGCGCGAGCAGACTTCCTGCTCTCCGGAGAGACTGGGGAGCTGTATGTGAATGAGCTGAATACGATCCCCGGGTTCACTGCCATCAGTATGTACCCAAAGCTGTGGGAGGCCAGTGGCATATCCTATCCTGACTTGATCGATCGCTTGATCGCCCTGGCGCTGGATCGGCACGAGGACCGCGCCCGCTGTGAGACTTCATACAGCCCGGACGAAGAGAGATGACCCGACGTTACGCGAGGCGGTACCGCTTTGAAAGTGCGACCCCACTGGTGCTGGGACGCCGTACGACGGCCTCTGCATGGCGCTTCCGAACGCGCTGGCTGCTGGTCAGCCTGGGGGCAGTGGCGGCTGCAGGTTTGGTGTTGTGGTTCTCCTTCAGTCCGCGCTTCTACATCCTAGAGGCGCGAATCGTCGGCGAGGAGTGGGTTTCAGAGGACGA
Source organism: Anaerolineae bacterium (assembly GCA_050049355.1). Taxonomy (GTDB): domain Bacteria; phylum Chloroflexota; class Anaerolineae; order B4-G1; family DUEL01; genus JASFWK01. The sequence goes on from JASFWK010000004.1 coordinate 29,833, forward strand.
AATCTTCACTGCCAGTGGACTTCAGCGATTGCATGTTCTGTGGGCACGCGAAGGGAAGGCGGAGGCCAGGATATTGGAACGCTTCCCCTCGCTGCAGCAGGTGGAGGTCAACTGCGGTTTCCCGGCCGATTGCACGATCAGGGTTGTCGAACATCCGCCAATCCTTACCTGGCAGGTAGGCGAGAGGGTATTCTGGGTGAATTCTGCAGGGAGGTACCTCCCTGCTGAGCGCCCCTTGGAAGAGGGGTGGGTGGTGATTGGGCCGCTTCCGACCAGCCCGGAGGGCCGGCTTGAGCAGCAGGCCTTGGTTGCGCTCAAAGAGCTGGAAGAGTTGAACATCGTGCCTCGGCCGATCGAGTACCGACCTGATCGGGGGTTGATCCTTGTGGACGAGGCAGGCTGGCGCGTCATTCTGGGCCAGGGGGAAGGGATGGAGCGAAGGCTGCGCACCTACACGCTCGTGAAGGCGCATCTGTTGGAGCATGACATCCATCCTCGGTATGTGGATGTGCGGTTCCCAGAGGCGCCTTACTATTCGGAGACAAACGAGTGGTGACATATCTACTAGAGTGGTGAGGGCACGGTGGAGAGAACCATTGTCGGCATAGACGTAGGATCCAGCAAGGTCTGCACCCTGGTCGGTGACGTCGGTGCGGGATCCGATCTACGCATCGTCGGCGTGGGGATGGCGCCCTCTCGCGGCCTGCGGAAGGGAGTAGTGGTCGACATCGCGGAGGCAACGACGGCGATCGCTGCGTCGGTAGAGGAGGCAGAGCGCAGTTCTGGCTACCGAATCGAGCGGGCCTACGTGGGTCTCAGCGGTGCCCACATCTCCTCCGAGAATAGCCGGGGGGTAGTGGCTATCTCCCGACGGGAGGAAGGGATCACGCTTGAGGATGTGGACCGCGTGCTGGATGCAGCGGCGGCGGTCGCAGTTCCGCATAACTTTGAGCTAGTCCACGTCATTCCGCGTTACTTTGTGGTCGATGGGCAGAAGGGGGTGCGGGAGCCACTGGGAATGCACGGGTTCCGGATGGAAGTGGAGGCCCACGTGGTGACCGGCTCTAGCACCGCCATTCAGAACTTGGTCAAGTGCGTGACAGGAGCTGGGGTAGAGGTGGACGAAGTGGTTCTCTCCACCCTGGCGGCTGCCGATGCCGTGCTTGAGGAAAACGAACGGGAGATGGGCGTGGTACTGGTGGACGTGGGTGGCGGGACCACTGATGTCGCCATCTTCATTGACGGAACCGTGTGGCACACTGCCACGTTGGGGATTGGCGGGGAGTACGTCACCAACGATGTCGCAATCGGGCTCCGACTGCCCGCGGAAGCGGCGGAGGAGGTGAAGATCGAGCACGGTCACGCGCGGGCGGTGCAGGTTAGCCAAGACGAGCGGTTTATGGCAGAACCCTTCGGGGATGGCTCTCTCCATTCCTTGCCTCGGTGGAAGCTGGCGGAGATCATTGAGGCGCGCGTGGAGGAGATCTTGGATATGGTCGGACAGGAGATCAAGCGCTCCGGCTACGAGGGGTTGCTTCCCGCTGGCGTTGTTCTCTGCGGTGGGGTAGGTACGTTGCCCGGGATTCAGGAACTGGGCCGAGACCTGCTCAGGCTTCCGATGCGGATCGGCCGACCTGGGAGAATCGTGGGTCTGGTGGATCGCATCGGCGGGCCGGCCTATGCAGTCGCGGTCGGGCTGGTGGGCTGGGGGTTGATGGCTGATGAGAGACCCTCTCTCCCGAAGCGTGGGATCTCAGTGGGCCGGCGTTTTGCGAACTGGCTGCGAGCACTACTGCCTGGTTGATTAGACCGTACGGAGCTGATGTAAGAGACAATCCTGGACTCAGATTAGACAGCAGGGAGGTATCGAGATGCAGACAGCACCACAGGTTGAGCATTTCGCACAGATTCGAGTGGTTGGCATCGGCGGCGGCGGCAGCAATGCCGTCAACCGCATGATGGAGGAAGGGATTGCGGGCGTCGATTTCATCGCCATCAATACCGATGCTCAAGCTCTGATGCTCTCGGACGCCCCCAAGCGGATCCGCATCGGCGATGAACTGACGCGGGGACTAGGGGTAGGAGGGGATCCCGAGCTGGGCCAGAAGGCCGCCGAGGAGTCGGCGGATGAGCTGTACGAGGCTCTCAAGGGCTCCGACATGATCTTCGTAACAGCTGGCATGGGAGGGGGCACAGGCACAGGCGCTGCCCCGGTGATCGCCAAGATCGCCCGGGAGGTCGACGCTTTGACCATCGGCGTCGTAACCCGGCCGTTCTCCTTCGAGGGAAGGAAGCGGGCGGAGGTCGCGTCAGCCGGGATTGAGGTGTTGAAAGGGGAAGCGGACACGCTGATCGTCATTCCCAACGACCGCCTGTTGGAGATCGTCGAGAAACGAGTGAGCCTGCAGGACGCCTTTCGGCTGGCCGATGATGTGCTCCGCCAGGGCATTCAGGGGATCTCCGAGTTGATCACTATTCCCGGTTTGATCAACCTGGACTTCGCCGATGTGCGAGCTGTGATGTCGGAGGGGGGAGCGGCGCTGATGGCAGTAGGCCGGGCCAGCGGCGAGAACCGAGCGGTCGAGGCGGCTCAGCAGGCCATCTCTAGCCGCTTGCTGGATATCACCATCAACGGCGCGAAGGGCATCCTCTTCAACGTTACAGGAGGTTCTAGCCTGACGCTCTTCGAGGTGAACGAGGCCGCGTCCATCATCAAGGAGACTGCTCATCCCGATGTCAACCTCATCTTCGGCGCGGTCATTGATGAGTCGATGGGCGACGATATCCGCGTCACGGTCATCGCCACGGGGTTTGATGGAGGCGGGGCGAAACCTCGCGCACGCCGTGCGCGGGCCCAGCAGGAGGAGACGGACGTACCCCTGCCGACCTTCGACAAGGACGACCTGGAGGTTCCTGCGTTCCTCCGCCGCAGTCCCAGATAGGATCCTCAATCGAGAACCGAAACCGAGGCGGAGATGCTGGGAGAGTCGCATCTGTCTGCCTGTACCGCTGGGTGTAACCGTGCAGTGGTCTCGCCGCCCGAGACGGAGGGGTGGGCGACGAATCCTGGCTGGCTGCAAACTTGAGTTCTGAGCTCGAGCGTCTTGCGCTGCCAGATTCGTGTTGCCCCAATCTGGAATTGCTATTCGTGAACCGGGCAACGAGCGGGGGTGGATACCGATCTCTCGACGCGCCTCCCTGACTCCTCCAGTTCCACAATCAGACACGTCGGAAGGATCCGGCGCCCAAGGTCGATCCTCCTTGCTTCGACGTTGGATCGTCATCATAAGGCAGCCTCAAGGCCCTCGCTTGGCATGTTCCTCACTCCACCAGCCGTTGTTGACACGCTGGTAACCTCCGCTGGGGAGTAGCGAGCCCTTTCACCTTCAGTGCCCCAGCCTACCAGTCTCGTGGCTGCGACTGCGAAGACCACGACCACTTCACAGACATCCTTGCCCCAAGTGCAGTTCCCGGTTGACATCCTAGCTACCGGACAGTTTGGCCTAGCGCCTCGGCGGTTCAAATCGCTGTTCTTGGTCTCGACGCTGTGCTGAGTGGCTCAGCGCAGCTGAGCGTATCGAAGCATACAGTCTCTTCAGGCGCTACCCTTCGGCAGGCTCAGGCCGACGCTCGACCGGCGAACAGCTCGCCATATATCAAAGTGTCCGGTGGCTAGGTTGACATCTTAAAGATCCGCGGTCTTTTACCCGTGGCTCTTGCTTTGCAGCTTTCTGCATGATATAATATTGATTGTGCACCCCCAGATATAGAGGTTGGTATGTCCTTAACCCCCATATCTGGCGATCATTCTCCCCTACTGCGAGGTTTGATTGGATGAAGTGTCCCTATTGTGGCGTTGAGCGTACGCGTGTCGTATCTACATATCATGACTCTCGGGGAATCCGACGTAGGCGCGAGTGCCGGGAATGCGAGCGACGGTTCACGACACTTGAGCGAGCGATCTTGACCACGCCGCTTGTGGTCAAGCGGGATGGCCGCCGAGAGGAGTTCGAGCGCGAGAAGCTGCTCTCTGGACTGCGCATTGCCTGTGCGCGCCGGCCGATCTCCGCCGATGATCTGGAGCGGGTGGTGGACCGGGTTGAGGAGGGCATCCGGCAGATGGGTAAGGCTGAGGTGCCCAGTCGGACCATCGGCGACTTGGTCATTGCTGAGCTGCGAGAACTTGACCTTGTCTCCTACATCCGCTACGCTATCGTCTACCTGGGGCTGGAGGATCTCGAAGCAGTGCGGGCTGAGATCAACCGGCTCCTAGAAGGAGAGTGATCTCTCTGCTGCCGGCCGCGCGGGAATTCTTGTGAGCTCCAGGGCCGGCAACCGTTGAGGTTGCCGGCCCATTGAATTTGATCGAAGGTGAAATGGTGATGAGCATAGTTGAGGTTGTCAAACGCGATGGGACGAAGGTCCCTTTCGATCGGAAGCGGATTGAGGATGCCATCTACGCTGCTGCTAGATCTGCCGGCAACGGCGAGGGCCGGCAGTGGGCTGAGAAACTCTCGCGCACAGTGCTGGATATCCTGGAGGAGCGACTCGAACACGATCGTCGCGCGGTGGAGACGGAGGAGATCCGGGACGTGGTCGAGGAGGTGCTGATCAAATGGGGCAGCCCGCGGGTGGCTGAGGCATATGTTCTCCATCGGGAGCGGAAGGCCGAGGCGCGCGCGGCCCAGCGGATGCTTCTGGACACAGAGAAGCTGGTGAATGACTATCTCCAGCGTGCCGACTGGCGGGTCAATGAAAACAGCAACATGAACTACTCTCTTCAGGGGCTAAACTTCTACGTAGCCTCCTCTATCGCTGCCCGCTATTGGCTGGACGAAATCTATCCACAGGAGATCCAGCGGGCACATGTCGAGGGTGACCTGCACTTGCACGATCTGGGGATGCTGTCGGTCTACTGCTGTGGCTGGGACTTGCGCGATCTCCTGATCCGGGGCTTCGGCGGAGTGCCGACTAAGGTCGAGAGTAGGCCTCCCCGCCATTTGCGCACTGCCTTGGGCCAGCTGGTCAACTTCTTCTACACGCTGCAGGGTGAATCGGCGGGAGCTGTGGCAGTCTCCAACTTCGACACCCTTCTTGCTCCGTTCATCCGCTATGACGGACTGGACCATCGTGGGATCAAACAGGCGCTGCAGGAATTCGTGTTCAACGTCAACGTGCCCACCAGGGTCGGATTCCAGACTCCGTTCACCAACCTCACAATGGACCTGACGCCCGCAGCCACGCTGTGTGATCGGGCCGTGGTAGTCGGAGGGGAGGAACGTGCGGAGACGTACGGTGATTTCCAGCGTGAGATGGATATGCTCAACCGCGCCTTTGCGGAAGTCATGCTGGAGGGCGATGCCAAGGGGCGGGTCTTCACTTTCCCCATTCCCACCTACAACATCACGCGCGACTTCGATTGGGCCAATCCCGACCTGGAACCGGTGTGGGCCATGACGGCCCGTTACGGCATTCCGTACTGGGCCAACTTCGTCAACAGTGACATGGATCCAGATGACGCGCGCAGTATGTGCTGCCGGCTGCGGCTGGATCAGCGTGAGCTGCGCAAGCGCATCGGCGGGCCGTTCGCTGCTGCTCCTCTCACCGGGTCGGTTGGGGTGGCGACGATCAACATGCCCCGTCTGGGTTACCTGGCGCGCGACGAATCGGACTTCTTTGACCGATTGAAGCACGTGATGGAGTTGGCCCGCACCAGTCTAGAGATCAAGCGCAGCATGCTCGAGACCTTCACTCGCCAGGGCCTCTATCCCTACAGTCGCCACTACCTGCAGGGGGTGAGAGGGCGGTTTGGCGGTTATTGGAGCAACCACTTCTCCACGATAGGTCTCATTGGGATGAATGAGGCTTGTCAGAACCTGCTGGAGGTGGGGATTGCCCATCCCAAAGGGAAAGCATTCGCGGTTCGTGCGCTGGAGTTCATGCGCGAGGTGCTGAGTCGCTTCCAGGCGGAGACCGGCAATCTCTACAACCTTGAGGCGACCCCTGCTGAGGGGGCTTCCTTCCGTCTGGCGAGAGCCGACACAGAGCGGTTCTCAGCCATTGTCACCGCTGGCACTGAACAGGCGCCCTACTACACCAACTCCACCCATCTCCCCGTGAGCTACAGCGACGATCTCTTTGAGGTGCTGGAGCACCAGGACAAACTGCAGACGCTCTACACTGGAGGGACGGTGGTGCACGTCTTCTTGGGCGAGCGCCTGAACGACTGGCGACAGGCCCGCCGGGTGGTGCGCACGATCGCAGAGAACTTTCAAATACCCTACTACACCCTTACCCCCACGTTCAGCGTCTGTCCGGTGCACGGATATGTCGCAGGGGAGCATCACTACTGCCCTCACGAACACACGGAGGAGGAGCTGGCGCGGTTTGGGAGGGCGCTGAACGGCAGGATGAGAGAAGACGGAGGGCTCCTCGGCTCTCAAAGGCACCCGGGCCACCCTTCCCCCGCTTGAATCTGAAGGCTCCCCCAGCCCACCCGAATTCCCTGAGGCAGTGATACACTGCCCACCAATGCCTCTGGTTGTCAAAAGCTGCTGTTTGTGCTAGAATACGCGACGCTTTCCCGAGCCTGTCAATTCCCGGTGAAGGAAGGAGCTCTCCAGCGGCCTTCGGGCCGCCTTTTGCTGATATGGGGAGTAGCATTGTCTCTTTGCCGATATGATGGAGGTGGCCATGGAAGAGCACAACTCCGAAGCGGAAGTGCCGGAAGGCCTGGCTGTTGCGACTGAGGAAACGGGCCGGTCGGCCGATGAGTCTGGTGCAGAGACAGACTCACCCGGACCCGCCGAACATGAGGCAGGATCCCCCGGTTCCACTCTATTCCAGCGGCTAGCAGCTATCTTCACCCGGAAGCGAGGACAGGCGTCAGAGAGCGCTGTCGCCGCCGCTGAGGAGCATGCTCCAAACCCGGAACGGAGGGACGAGACCGAGGCGGCGGCGGCACCGACCGGTCCTACCTTGCGCGAGCGACTGGCGATCACCTTCGCCCCGGCCCGCGAGCGGTTTGGGACAGGTCTTGGCCGCCTGGGCACCTCGCTGACCGGCGGCGGCTGGGTCTACGGAATCATCGCCATCTTGGTCATTGGAGCACTGGTTCTTCCACCTATCTCCCTTCCGCGACGGCTTGGTCTGGTGGGATTCACCCGCATCAACGCCGGAAGCTCTTCCCTCAGTCATCCCGATGGCATAACCGTGAGAGTCGAACCTGAGGACGGAGTCAGTCTGCGTGTGAGCTTGGACACCATTCCCCGGGTGGACTTTCTGGATGGAGAGGCGGGACTCGAGGAGGCGGTCGCGGCTGTGCCTGACTGGCTGGAGGTCAAGAGTCCCTACTACCGGATTGAGGTCTTCTCCAGTGCCGCGGGACCAGCTACGCTGGAGGTGGTCATCCCCAACGAGGCCGAGCCGTGGGAGACGCTTGATCTGTATACATGGACAGGCAGTGCCTGGGAGTGGGTTGGCGGGGCGCTGGACTCCGAGCGGGAGGTGTTGGCGGCCAAGGTTACCCAGTTGCCATCCTCCGTTGTAGTGATGCAGACCGCTCCGGTGGTCCCCGCCATCGCGACGACTACCTCTGAACCCCCCGAGGGCGAGGCGGCCGAGATCCTCACCGAGGTGCTTCTACCTGGTCTCTACCTGGGTACCGACGGGACGCTCCTGGGTCAGGTGCCGACGCTGAACAGTGAGGATCTTGAGCAGATGCTGCTCATTCGCGACTGGCGCGATGATGAGCCTTTGAGCCCGGCGCTCCTGACCGATGTGCTGAACAGGCCGGATATCCAGGACGCTCATATCGAGCAGATTGTCACGAAGACACTCGAATCGGATGCTGCTGGCATCGCCCTGGACTACCGAGCGGTGGATGTTGATCAGCGGGAGAGTTTCTCCCAGTTCGTCGGGGCGCTGGCGGATAAGTTGCACGCCCAGAACCTTCAGCTTGAGGTGAGAGTGCCCGCGCCCATTGAAAGGGACGGAGCCTGGGAGACGGGCGGATATGACTGGGCCGCTCTCGGCGCGGCGGCTGACGCTCTCCTGATCCCGTTCCCACGCGAGCCTGAGGCCTATGCCGAGGGTGGAGAGGTGCAATCCCTCCTTGACTGGGCCGTGGGCGAGGTGAGCCGCTACAAGCTGCGTGCTGTGGTCTCTTCTCTCTGTACCGACGTGTGCGGAGAGGAGGTAAAGCGGGTGCCACTGGAGGAGGCCCTGGCTCCCTTCGGGGACGTGCAGAGTTCCGCCGAGGCCGAGCTAGAGCCTGGCCAAGAGGTGACCTTCGCCGTGGTAGGTCAGGTAACCAGCATTGTGCTGGAGGAATCGGTTGGTACCTACGCTGTCACTTATCAGGCAGAGGACGAGACAGAGCACACTGTCTGGCTGGGCACTCCCTCTTTCCTCGCCCGCAAGCTGGAGTGGGCGCTGCGCTATCACCTCGGTGGCGTGTTGGTGAACGGCGTGCTTGACGAGGGGAATATGCCTGGCGTACTGGAGGCAGTGGCGAGTTACCGGGTGGCAGCTGAACCTCCACCACCGACCGAAATGGAGGTCACCTGGGCGGTGGAGGGACCAAGCGAGTTGGCTTTGGAGGAGACGACAGCGCTCACTCGCCCCCACTTCCGCTGGGTCGCGCCGTCGGAGCCGGGCATGTACGCCGTCTCAGCCTCTGTGGCTGGCGTGAGCTGGGGCTCTGTCGAGTTGGCGGTGGCCGAGCCCACTCCCGAAGTCACTCCTCTCACTGTTGAGGAAGCGGCTTGCCTGGAGGCCTCGTTTGTGGAGGATGTGACGGTGCCTGACGGTACTCAATTCGACAACGGCGAGGCCTTCGTCAAGACTTGGAGACTCCGCAACAGTGGTACCTGCGACTGGCCCGAGGAGACGGTCCTGGTCTTCAGGAGCGGCTCCCAAATGGGTGGCGCAGATAGCGTGCCTGTCGGTGCAGTGGCGGCCGGAGAGACGAAAGAGATCAGCGTGCAGCTGACCGCCCCGGAGGAGGCCGGCAACTTCACCGGCCTTTGGGTGCTCAAGGCGGGAGACACCGAGATCTCGGGCGGCGAGGTCTCTGTCGTGATCCGCGCTGGGGAGGTAGCAGGTGCGCCACCTCCTCCCCCGGCTCCGGTCAGCGGTGGCTCGTTTGAGCTGGGCGGCCACGTGCGCGACTTGGGTCTGCCCTATGCGAATCTGATGCACTACGCGGGTATGAACTGGGCAAAAGTCCAAGTCCACTACGGCCAGGACGCTTCTGGCATCATCCAAGCTGCGCATGCCAATGGCTTCAAAATACAGTTGAGCGCGCTGGGCACCCCCAGTATGGTCACTCAGCCTGGCTTTGAGCAAGACTTCGCAAGCTGGGTGGCGGGTCTTGCCGCCGGCGGAGCGGACGCCATAGAGGTGTGGAACGAACCAAATATCGACCGCGAGTGGCAGGTCGGGCACATAGACCCTGCAGCGTACACACAGCTTCTGTGCACTGCCTATCAGGCGATCAAAGGGGCAAACCCGAACGCGCTTGTCATTAGTGCGGCACCGGCCCCCACCGGCTGGTTCGGCGGTTGTGGGCCCAATGGCTGTGATGACCTGCCGTGGATACAGGGGATGTACAACGCTGGCGCAGCTCAGTGTATGGACTACCTCGGGGCGCATCACAACGCCGGGGCCACGTCACCCTCGGCCACCAGTGGTCACCCTGCCGACCACGGCGATGCCCATCATTCCTGGTACTTCTTGCCACAAACTCAGCTCTACTACGATGCCTTCGGCGGTGCCCGTCAGCTCTTCTATACCGAGATGGGGTACGCGTCTCAGGAGGGATTGCCCACTTTCTCCGACCAATTCGCCTGGGCGCGGGGCACCGACAACAGCGAGCAGGCGGCGTGGCTATCTGAGGCGGTTCAGTTGAGCGTCCAGACTGGGATGGTCCGTTGTATCATCGTCTGGAACATAGATTTCCCGCGCTATGGCTACGATCCCCAGGATGGCTATGCCATCGTCCGGCCTGGTGGCTCATGTCCGGCCTGCGATGCTCTGCATGGCGTCTTGGGCACACGGTAGGCAACAGGGGGGCTAGGAGAACACCGATGACCAATCCTTCGTCCAACGTAGATCGGTTGAGTAACCGGCGATTGGCTGTGGGTGTTGGTCTTTGGTTGCTGGTCCTTGTCGTAGGGGCCTTCTGTGTTTGGTGGGGGTTCTTCCGCGCGGGACCCTCGGCGGAGACGTCCCGCGCCACCGCCACGGCGGGGAGCGGTTTGGTGGCCCTCGACTCGGGAACGCCCACCACCGAACCAGTCCCCAGCTCTCAGGCCGCCGCCCCTTATGACTCCTCGGAGCAGGCCTTCGGGTACGGCGTGGCTGCCCACAGCCTGATCCTTCCCGATTACACAATGGATCAAGTGAGAGGTTTGGACCTGGGTTGGGTCAAGCAGCAGGTTCGCTGGGCCGACTTCGAGCCGAATCCCGGAGAGATGGACTGGAGTGGATATGATGCAGTTGTCGCGTCAGCCAACGATCGCGATCTGCGGCTGATGCTCAGCGTGGTGGATGCCCCCGCTTGGTCCCGCGATTATGTCGACGACACTCCGGAAGCAGCTCCCCCCGGGGACCTCACGCTCTTCGCTAGTTTCCTGAGCCGGCTCGTGGATCGCTACCAGGGCCGCATCCACGCCATAGAGGTCTGGAACGAGCAGAACCTGGATCGGGAATGGGATACCGCCGAAGGGGTGAGCCCAGAGCGGTACGTGGAGATGCTGCGGATGGCCTATCAGGTGATCAAGAGCCGGGATCCCAACATCATCGTCATAAGCGGTGCACTTTCGCCCACGGGCGTCAACGGAACCGATCCCAACAACCCAGACCGTATCACTGCGATGGACGACACGCGTTACTTGCAGGCGATGATCGACCACGGTTTCCTGGACTACTGCGACTGCGTGGGGGCCCATCACAATGGCTACAACATTCCCCCCGATGTGAGATGGGATGATCCTTATCAGGACGACACCGCTATCTTCCAGGGCTTCTGGGATAACCCCCATCCGAGCTGGTCGTTCCGCAGTACCCTTGAGAGGTACAATGAAGCTCTCTCTGGGGCAAAGCCTCTCTGCGTGACGGAATTCGGGTGGGCGTCCTCGGAGGGATTGGGTGGCTATCCGCCGGGTTTTGAATTCGCGGCGGATAACACGCTGGAGGAACAAGCGGAGTACGATGTGCAGGCCTTCCAGCTGATGCGGGAGTGGGGCTTCGTGCGTCTAGCATTCCTCTGGAACCTGGACTTCGCTAACAAGGTCCAGCTGGATCCCACCGAGGATCCCTACGCACCCTACAGCCTCGTGGATCGCAATGGGGCGCCTCGGCCGGCCTTTGGGGCCATCGCGTCGATGGACAAGCCCTAGGGCTATCCAATGACAGAAGCGTCGGACGACCGGGCCCGCGAGATCCCTCGCGTGCGAGGTCTGATCGCTGGGGCCTCTCTTCTGATCCTGCTTCTCCTGACTCTCTTCGGCCGGAGGTTTCTGGGCCTTGAGGCCAGCCTCTCCCCTGTCCCCTCAGCAACCTCACGTCCTCCGACCCCTACATCCTGGCCCCGGGCCCGGCTGCAATCTCCCGATTATGGGATGCAGGCGTTCCTGTGGTGGAAGGAGGAGGTCGCTGACCGTGATCTGGACCTCATCAGCGATGCTGGCTTCAGTTGGGTCAAACAGAACGTGGATTGGCGAGGGTTGGAAGGGATACAACGAGACCGTTTCGACTGGTGGTTCACCGACCGTATCGTCGAGCAGGCTGAGGACCATAACCTCCACGTCCTGTTTCGTCTGAACGGAACCCCCTTGCCGGACTGGGTTGAGCCACCTGAGGATCCTGCCCTGCTGGCGCGTCCAGAGGACTTCGGGCACTTCTGCGGGGCGGTGGCGGAGCGATACCGAGGACGAGTGCGGGCCTACCAAGTCTGGAACGAGCCCAACCTCGCTCGCGAGTGGGGCGGGCAGCCTCCGTATCCTGAGGGCTATGCTCAGTTGCTGCGCGCCTGTTATGTCGCTATCAAGATGGCAGATCCGGATGCCTCGGTCATCTCCGCCGGCTTGGCTCCCACCGGCACTGGTCCGCCGGGAGCGATGCCAGACGTAGAGTACCTGGTGGCGATGTATGAGGCGGGTGCCGCTCCCTACTTCGACCTGCTGGGCGTGCACGCGCCCGGCTTCCAGGTTCCCCCGGAGATCTCGCCTGACGAGGTCGCAGCAAATCCCGACTACGGGGGACACCGGTTCTTCTGCTTTCGGCGCGTGGAGGATCTGCGTGATATCATGGTCCGCTATGGAGACGCCGACAAGCAGATCGCCATCCTCGAGATGGGGTGGACCACCGATCCGCTCCATCCTGAGTATGCTTGGTTCGCCGTCACTGAGGAACAGAAAGCCGACTACCTGGTGCGGGCTTTTCGATATGCCCGAGAGCACTGGAGGCCCTGGGTGGGGCCGATGTTCGTTCTCTCCATCGCTAACCCGTTCTGGACCCCCGATGACGAGCAGTACTGGTGGGCCATCACGGAGCCGGGTTGGCCCGAGACGCGGGTGCGCCCCTCGTACGAGGCGCTCGCGGAGATGGAGAAGTAGCGCCTTCGGTGAATGGCGCGGACAGCCACGTAGCTCCTCTGTCTATCTAGAGGGATTGATTCCGCAGTGGCAGATCTATCAGCGTTCGACGCGTGAGCAGCCGAGGTTGGGCACTGTCCCTGTGGAGACAGGCCTCGGGCGGTTCTTGCGGACGTCCCTGAAAGGAGCGCATACCGCTCGACCTGACGGTTTGGCGCGCATCCCCGTACTGCAACCTCATTTCAGACTACAGGGCAACCTTGAGAGCCTCCTTGCCCAGGAGCGAGCCATAGTCGGCCCGTTCAAGAGCAGTCGTGGCGCTAGCCCTCCCACTCGGTGGGCACGTAGGCGCAGCATGAGACGATCTCCTTGGCCGCCTTGGGGTAGCGCATGATCTTCATCATGTTGCCCGACAACTTGAGCTTCCCCGTCATCATGCCCTGGATGGGGTCGAGTTTGCCCTCAATGACCTCCCGCCAGGTGCTGAACGGGGCGCGGATAACGAACTCAGCCTCTCGCTCTTCCTTGCTGTCCAACATCGCCGCGTCGGGGCTCTTACCATGGTAGAGGGCGAGGAAGAGGTAGGCGGTCTGGTCGTAGGCATCGTCGGGCTCGATGATGAAGGTGAAGTCGCCTTCCCAGTCCTTTGCCGAACGTTCATAGGACTCGCTGGCGTTGAGTTGCCGACTCAGTTCCTTGATCCATTCGTTGGAAGGAAACGTGATGCTCATACTCAGTACTCTCCTATTCCATTCTCCTACGTTGTTGACGGACTCCAGTTCAGGGTGAGCCATAATACTACTGATCTCTGGCGAACCTTCCACGTGTGAATGATCGCCAGGAAGACGAGCTTCAGAGGTCGCTCCCGACAACCACGGCTGCGTGGGTCGTCCTCGGGGCCGGATGATTCAACTGTCAGCGCGGTTCGGTGCCGCGCATGACACCTCTCTACTTGTACCACTCCGGCTCGATCAGTTGCACCTCATAGATGGCTTCGATGGGGATAAGATCTGCGACCTGCTCAAGTGAGGCACGTATTGTGTCTGCGTTGGGGGCCTCCCATTCGCAGTAGAGCTTCCCTTCCTCCGGCACCACCCAGGATCTTATCCACTCTGTTTCTGGCGGTTGCGAGGCTATCACCCTCTTGATGCCGTCGATCATCTGATCCTGCGTGGCTTCGACAGCAGGATTGTGAACTGCCATAAACCTGGCCATGCTTTCACCTTCCCTGTGTTCTCGAATCGACTGCGAGCAAACGTGGTACGACCTTAGATGAAACCAGGGCTACGCGTCACCTCCTCTCAGAAGTTGGTCCTTGCCTGCTTGCTCTCTCCCCAAGGATACTCCAGAATGGGTTGGGCTCAACCCGAACGCGCAGATGAGAGATCTCCGCTCGGCGGAGGTTGTCCCACGTTCAAGCTCTTCTCCCCGATTCCTTTCATCTGGTCTTGGCAGTCGGAGCAGAAATCAACCCCCTTGGTGTCGGTATCATGCAAGGTGTTTGAGAAGTACATCACGCAGCGCGGATTGGGGCAGTGGGAGAGCCCCCAGGTGTGGCCGAGTTCGTGAACCGCCTCTTTGACCACTCGCTGGCGAAAGAGCTCGCGGCTTCTCGGCTGACCGTAGAAGGACGGCCGGAGACGCGGCAGTGCGACGAAGGCTTCCCGTCCATCAATCGCTGCCTGGCCGAAGATGAAGTTGAGGCCTTGGGTGGTGCAATCGGCATCGGCCAGGCCCAAGACTCGCCCGGCGGTGACAGAGGGAAGAGCGCGCAGTCGGGCCAGCAACGCATCTCCTTGGTATTGGCGGCGCTGGGGATCATAGCTGCCTTCTGGCAGAGGGATCTCCTCGCCGATGGTCACGCCATCCCGCACAATCGCTCCCAGCCGCTCTGCAAGCCACGCCAGCAGGTCTGCCGAGACCGGGCCGATGGGAACTAGAAGGATGCCTTCTCTCATGACCTCCAGTCGCTCATCTCGTCCAGAATCTGTTTGTCCTCGGGTGTGAGTGAGATTGTCGCCGCTTGAATAGACTCCTGAAGTTGGGCGACAGTGTTGGCGCCAATAATGGCTGAGGTCACCACAGGATTGGCCAGCACCCAGGCCAGGGAGACCTGAGCAACCGTGGCTCCACGGTCCCGCCCAATCTCCTCCACCCTCTCGATCAGGTCGAAGTTGGCATCAGTCATGTAGTCCCTTATGCGCCGGCTGCCCTCACCGCGACTCCCCTCTGGGACAGGCTTCCCTCGTCCGTATTTGCCCGTGAGGAAGCCGCCGGCCTGTGGGCTGTAAGGGGTCACACCCAAAGACTGATCCGCGCAGAGGTCCATCAGCTCGCGCTCGAACTCGGCCCGGTGGACCAGGTTGTAGTGGGGCTGGAGCGAGGCGAAGCGGGCCAGACTGCGTTTGTCCGAGGCCCACAGCGCCTTGCACAGCTTCCAGGCCGGGAAGTTGGAGGCGCCGACGTACCGCACCTTGCCCTCACGGATCAGGTCGTCCAGCGCGTGCAGGGTCTCTTCCAGCGGAGTATCGTCGTCCGGCCAGTGGGCGATGTATAAGTCTATGTAGTCGGTCTGCAGGCGGTGCAGGCTCGCTTCCACGGCCTTCATAATATGCGCACGACCCAGCCCCTCACCGTCGGGACCGTCCCACATTCTTCCGCGCACCTTGGTTGCGATGATGATCTCCTCGCGGTTCCGCCCCTTCAGCCAGTGCCCGATGATCGTCTCGGACACGCCGCCGGGGTTGCCCTCCGTCCAGCGGGAGTAGATGTCGGCGGTGTCGAAGAAGTTGCATCCGGCGTCCACCGCCGCCGACATGATCTCTATTGAAGATCTCTCGTCAGCTGTCCACCCGAACGTCATGGTGCCCAGGCAGATGGTTGATACCTTCAATCCCGTCTGTCCCAGTCTGCGGTACTCCATCCTTCTCTCCACATAGCGCCGCGCGATTAAGGCCGATAGTGCGTGATGGGGACCGTGGGGATTATATCATCTTATGATGCTGAGGCCAATTGGAGGCACATCCCGCCCAGGCAGGCGGGTCAGGGGCTGCGGGAACGCAGGATGAGAGGCAGGTGGATTTGGGAGATGTGATCGGCCACGATCAAGGTGACCGGGATCTGCACTGGGTTGCCCATAACCTCAGGGTCCGTCTCGACGGTGATGGTTGCGCGGTAGGTGTCGACGGGGAGACCGGTGGTATCTGCGCTAACCTCCAGCGTCTCATCGACGGGCAGTGCATCGAGCCAGGAGGCATCGTCTCTGGCGCTCCACGTGAAGGGCTCGCAGCCCCACCGCTGGATCTGCAGTGTGCGCGGGCTCGGCGGCGGAGCAGCGTACTCTGCCAGGAAGACCAGCGACTCCGGGTAGGCCGAGATGCGTTCAGGGGCTAGGTATGCCTCCTCGACGGCGGAGAAGGTACCACCGCCATCGGTGTACCGCGCCCAGATACCGCCGCCCCGGTAGTTGCCTCCTGGCACGGCCCAGGTGAGCGTGGGCTGGACCAGCCGCGAGGGTGTGAAGATGTACACGCCATCCACGTAGATGTCGGCTTGGCCGCTGCGCCAGAAGCTGAAAGTCAGCCAGGGGTCATCGGGATTAGAGTTGAACGTGAAGGCGATGGGGAACTCCTGGTACGTGTTCGCGGCGGTGAAGTCGGTTCCGCTCAGACTGAGGGGACCGTACTCGGTGCCCCCGCCCTCGACGGATATGCGAGCCACCTCATCGGAAGAGGTGTTGTCACTCGCCCTGAGCCGGAAGTAGGCCACGAACGTTGTCTCCTTGAAAAATTCCGTCGTCCAAACCCAGGCGAAGGACTCGCCATCTCCTGGGGAGAGGCGAAAGGCAGTGCCCCCCAGCGCGGCAGGGTCGTTCACACGCCCGCCGTTGCCCCACCATAGGGTGAAAGTGTCGAAGGTATCATCCGCGTACCAGTTCTGACTGAGCTGGGTATAGCCCAGCTCACCACCCTCCAGGCCGCACAGAGACACCCGGTCGGTGGTTGAGGCAGCTAGGTGTAGGCCCAGTTCCTCCATCGAGACGCTTGATCCCAGGTAGATGGTGTCGCTGACCACGACTGTGCGTCCCACGGCGTCACGGGTCTTGACGTAGACAGCCCGCCAGCCGGTGCCAGACTCAAGGGTCCAGGACTTGTGGGCTGTGTAGGGTTCCCAGGACGCACCGGCGAAACAAGGGTTGTTGGAAACCATCATTTCGATGGCCGGACCGAGCCTGGCGAAGCCTCCAGCGTCCTCTCGATCATAGATGTAGAGGTCGACCACGGGGGAGGTGGTGGTGATAGCCTCGTGCTCAATGACCACTGGTGGGTAGACAGGATCGTGGCCGAAATCCTGAGTCACGTAACCCCGCCCATCGCTTTCACGGCGGTAGTAGCCCAGGCCGATCTCGCGGGAGTTGGGATCGAGGAGATTGTCTCCGTGGCCGTCGCTCGCCATCCACCCTGAGATGGCCTGTTCGGGCGTCACGTACCCGCAGTACGCGTTCTCCGCACCGCTGTAGCCCTGGTAGCCGAAATCTGGCATCCGCTGCACGGGCCAGCGGCCCAGCGTGTCCTCGTGTCCGCAGTAGCAGCAGGAACGGTTCTCCACGGAGTCCCAGGAGAACCAGCGTGCAGCCTCGGTCATCTGGGCGTTCCAGCGCAGCGGGGGCAGGCCGTTATCCCGTCGGGCGAGGTTCCCAAGGTAGACGGTGCGCATCTCGTCATAGACCAGGTGAGCCGGCTGGGGCGGCGGGCCAGGGCTGAGGGTCAGTGCAGGCCGGCTGCTCAGCAGGCAGAGTATCAGCGTGATTACGAGGATGCGATAGGCTTGAGGTGTCGTCTTCACCTTTGATCGTTGTTTTCTGAATGGACGCCAGTCGTTCTGTACCGTACGTTCATGGCCGAGAGAGCGCATTGGGACGATTGCGCGATTCCCCAGAACTCTTAGCCCTCGCCCCGACACGGGATTCCCCTGCGGGATGCTCTCTGGGGCGAGGGCCAGTGGTAAGCGATGTGTAGCCAGAGATAGACCTGACCAGTCACTTCCATGATAGCAAAGGAAGGGGAAGATGGCAATGCCTCGGTGGTACTATGGGGGGCCACATTCACAGAGTGTCGCGAGGCAGTTGCACGTCTGCTGGCAGACAGGAGCTTCAAGGCTGCTCAGATTCGATCCTGCTCAACTGGACCGCTGCGCCGGGGGAGATCTGGCGAAAGGAGGTGGCGTCGCCCAGCAGGCGTCCTACGATGTTGACCGGGCTGGCGGCACGCGGCTCCTGGCTGGTACTTGCGGGCGTGGGGCCGAAGAAGATGCAGAAGGCGCTCCCCATTGGCCAATAGCCGAGTTCCCCCACCTCGACATCGGCACGGGCGTCGGGGGCCCGCTCCGCTTGCACGGGGATCTCAAAGTAGATCTCATCGCCCCAAGTGTTGGCCCGGCCAGTGATGGGCAGTGCGTCCCAGATCATCTGTGCCGTGGAGCTGACGTTCAGCTCGGCTTTCATACTCACAGAGCCGGCGCTGATGGTGATTTGGCGTCCCACTAGCGGTTTCCTCAACAGAGACCTGCGAAGAGATCGGTCGGCGACAGGCGAGGCTGGTCTCTCTATCCGCCTGCGATGAGGTGAATCACCCGCACGTCCGCATTGTCCGGAATGGTGCGGGCGGGATACTCCTCGCGGGGGACAACCCCTCCGTCGATGGTGACGATGATGTGGGGGAAGGTATAGTTGAATCGCTCCAACAGGTCGGAGACGGTCAACCCTTCTTCCCATTCAATCTCGTCCCGATTATTGACACGGATCATGGCGGCAATCGTAGACAAGGCCCAGCGTCTCCCCCCGAGGGAGACGCCGGGCACTTTGTCAGCTACAAGTGCTGTTGAACAACGGCGATGACCTCGGGGAAGTCGATTCCCAGCCGTTCTAGGGTCTCCGGCTTGGGCACGCCGTCTTCTGTCCAGCCGCGCCGCTCGTAGACAGCGTCCACGAGTTTCGTGTACTGCTCCTCACGGTACTTGCGAAGTGCAGCCATCTTCTCCTCGGCGGTCATCTCTGACGTATCCACCGAAATCGCCTGCAGTTGCTCGTCGTACCGCTCATCACGCGATTCGTACTCCTCCGCCGTCACCGGCCCCACCGAGCGATAGGGGATAGAGTCGTGCTTCCGCCGACCGTATCCGAGGCGGAGGTTGAAGACCCGCTGGAAGTTGTACACGGCCTCAGACATGGCGATGAGGTCTTCTTTGGTCACCTCCCGACCGGTGACGCCGGAGAAGAGCTCGACGTAGTTCTGGACGTGCTCTGGGATCTTGGCCGGCTCGTCCGTCTGGACGTTATCGGGCGGGACGATGTCATTCCAGGGGAGTTTGCAGAAGCCGCAGAGGCCGAACCAGGTCCGGAACATCGGGAAGTAGTGAAGCGCCTCGGCCTTGTCCTCGAAGGTGGGGAGAAGGTTGCTCACCATGTCCATGAAGATGAGCCAGGCCTCGTCGTGCTGGGGACCCTTGTTGGCCAAGCCATAGCCACCCTGCTGAGCCAGGGACTCCTTGGTGACGTACTCGGAGTATTCGAGCCCCTTGGCCTCCATACCAATGTCCTCCAGGAACTGGATATCAGCTCCGTACTCATCGGCGAAGATCTGCTTCATGCGGCGGACACCTTGGCCCGCGATCTTGCCGAACCCCTCACCGCGGGCCATCTGATGGAGAAGCTCGATTGCCGCATCGGCGTTGCCGAACTCGAGCTCCAGCCCGCCGGTCTTCTCCTTATCCAGAACCCCCGCCTCGTAGCACTCCATCACGAAGGCGGTGAGCGTTCCGAAGGAGATAGTATCCACGCCATAGGTATCGCAGTAGAAGTTCAGCTCCACGACAGCGTCGGGGTCGAAGATGCCGCAGTTAGAGCCCACGCCAGCCACGGTCTCATATTCCGGCCCGTCAACGATGACCCTCTGGCCCTTGTAGGGGCCTGTGCGGACCGTGTAGCCGTCCACGGCGTGGGAACAGGCGAGGGTGCAGCCATACCAGCAGCCATCCGGCAGACCCTGGGTGAAGCGGCTTTCCCATACATCTCCGTTGATCTTGGGGGTGTCCGGATGGGAGCCGTACTTGAAGTTATGGACCGGCAGCAGATCGTAATCGTCCATGATCTGCACCAGGTAGGGAGTGCCCCGCTTGCGCATGCGGTTCTGTTCGTCGTCGTAGTCGTGAATCTCCTTATGGAGTTTGGCGCCGACGCGAGCGATCCGCTCTACATCTGCGGGATGATTAGAGTCACCCCGCACGGGGCCGCCCTTCACCACCAGGCCCTTGATGCGCTTGTCGCGGAAGACAGTGCCGATGCCGCCCCGCCCGGCCTGTTTGAAGCGCGGCGCCTTGCGGCGTCGGTCGTACAGGCTGAAGTTCAGGCACCCGATTCGGGTGTTCTCGGCCCCGGTCCCGGCGGTGACGGTGGACATGAAGTAGCGGTCTTCCTCCTCCTCCGCTAGCTGTTCGATCAGCCAGTGGCCGACAAGGTGGGTATCCACCGGAGCTTCTGGCGCTTCCTCAATCGTTATGCGTCCGGTGGGACCGTCAATTACGACGATGACATCCTTCTCGGCTTTCCCTTGGATCTCAATGGCGTCCCAGCCGGAGAACTTGAGCAGAGGCCCAAAGTGGCCGCCGACGTTCGAATCTATCACGACGTTGGTGAGCGGAGATATCGTGACCACCAGGGACTTTCCGGAGCCGGGGTACTGGGTGATGCCGCCGCAGGGGCCGGATGAGATGACGATCTCGTTCTCTGGGTCATCCCACCTTGTCTCGTCCTCCACCCCATGCCACAGAAGCCACAGGCCGAAGCCACGACCACCGATGAACTTCTCCTTCATGACGTCGGTGACCGGCTTGGGGCTGATAGTGTTGTCTGAGAGGTTGACGTAGAGAGTCTGGCCCGTGTAGCCCTCTTTCACCGGCTGGGCCTCGTAAGTGTACTCGGCCAGAACGCGAGGTTCTGTTGTGGTGTTCGTAGACATGACTTTCTCCTTCATCTATGAATGCCTGGAGCTCTTCTATGGAACTGGCACTGTCTCGACTTCGAGGATGGCCAGGGCCTCGGCAGGGCACTCCTTGACGCACAGTCCGCAGCTGATGCACTTGAAGGGCTCGGTCTGGTCAGCGTGGTAGAACATCGCCAGATACGGGCAGAAGCCGACGCAGGAGAGGCATCCCACGCATAGCTTCTTCCGCAGCCGCACGATGCCGCGCTTATCCCGGTAGAGGGCCTCGGTGGGGCAGACGTCCATGCACTCGCCGCACTGGTTGCAGAAAACAGCGCGGAGGCGACCCTCGTCCTCGTCATAGATGCGGATGCTGGATTTTTCCGCATCGGTGACCTTGAACCAGGCCTCAGAGCAGACTTCCTCGCAGATATAGCAGCCAACGCAGAGTTCTGGATCGTAGGAAAGGACTTTCATGTACTCACTCCCTGAGAGGTCTACTGAGATTCTCTGCTACGGACTGATATTCTATCACACATGGGCGGAAAGCCAAGTCCTGACAACTGCCCTGGAATGGCCGTGGCCTTCTATGCTTTCGCCCCTTGGAGGAATGCAGTTACCCTGCTCGACCTGGTGTGGGTTCTGGACAAACTGACACGGTGGTGGCATAATCCGTTTCCGATCTCCTGTGTGGATGATCGAGTCGACAACTGCCGAAGTACCAAGAGTGAGGAGTCGGCCAATGGAGCGCGGTAATGGTGAGCAGGTAAGAATTCGGGCGGCTGAGCCCGAAGATGTCAAGCGAGTTGCTGACCTCTGTGGTCAGTTGGGTTATCCTGCATCCGGCGATGACGTGCGGCGACGTCTTGCGTGGATACATCGCCAGGAGGAGCACGCGGTTTACGTCGCAGAGCGAACCGATGGAGTTTTGGTCGGCTGGGTCCACGTCTACATCCGTCATCTGCTGGTGGCGGATAGACACGCTGAGCTGGGAGGACTTGTCGTGGATGGCTCGTTCCGCGGCCGTGGGGTGGGGCGGCTGCTGATGGAATGGGCCGAGCGTTGGACTCGCAAGAAGGGCTGTCGGGCAGTGTACCTTCGGTCCAACGTGATCCGCGAGGGAGCCCACGCCTTCTACGAGGAACTCGGCTACATCAACCTCAAGACCCAGTATGCCTTTCAGAAGATCCTACCTGGAGCGCCGTGCTAGCCCAAGAGCTGCACCTTCCAGGGAGGCAGTGCCCAGACATGCTCCCGTCCCAGTGCTTGCCAGCTCTCCATCACCACAGTCAGAGTTCCCTCGCTGGAGAGATGAGGGCGGGGAAGCTGAGTCTGCTGTGGTGCCCTCACCGTCACCGTGGGATACCACTGATGTGGGTCCAGTCCTGCGAGGCTCTTGGCTCGCCGCAGCGCATTCTCGAAGCCTCCTAGCTCATCCACCAAACCGCGCTTCAGGGCCTGCCGACCGGTCCACACGCGTCCGCGGGCAATCTCTTCCACCTGTTCCAGGTTCATGTTCCGCCCCTCGGCCACGCGTGCCTTGAACCGATCGTATCCTAGTCCGATCTGCTCCTGGATCGCCTCCCGCTGTTCCTTGGTGAAGGGCGCGGAGTCGGCGTACAGTCCAGCGCGGTCACCCCGCTGGAGCGCCTCTCTGCCTATCCGCAGCTTGTCCAGCAGTCCTGCCGTGACGAACTTGCCTCCCCAGATGCCGATGGAGCCGGTTAGTGTGAACGGCTGAGAGACGATGGCGTTGGCAGGAGCGGAGACGTAGTAGCCGCCCGAGGTGGCCTGGTTGCCCATCAGTGTCACCACAGGCTTCCGCTGCTTCAGCCGGTTCACCTCCCGCCAGATCAGATCGGAAGCCAGAGCGGAGCCACCGGGGGATTCGACGTGAAGGATGACCGCCGCGATCCGCTGATCTTCCTCCGCTGCCCGCAGCGCTTGCATCACTGTATCCGATCCCGCCTGCTCAAGCATGAGTGGAATCGGCACAGGAAGTGGAGGAAGGCGTCGGGAGGGGCCCAGTACGATAGTGCCCTCTACAGAGACGACACCGATGGCCGGTCGGTCTCGCCAGCGTACTGGCCGTCGGAGCCACCGGCGTGCCTGGTGCCATTCAAGCAGCGGTGCTGGGCACTCTTCGCTCCCTAGGGCGGCGGCCAACTCATCCACATAGAGCGTGTCGTCGGTCAGACCGCCCTCCACAGCCTCTTGGGCCGAGAGCGGCATGCGGTCCATCAGTGCGCGCACCCGCTCTTGGCTCAGTCCTCGACCCTCGGCGATGCTTCTCACCAACTCCTTGAACTCGGAGTCCAGAATCGCCTCCAACATCTCGCGGTGTGGCTCGCTCATCGTCATGCGACGGAAGAGATCTGGCGTGACCTTGTATTCGGAGAACGCTTCCAGGTCGGCTTCTACTCCTGCCAGGCCTAAGGCGTCTCTCAGAAACACGGTCTCCACCCGCAGGCCTGGTGCGAAGAGCGTTCCGCTCTCTGGAAGAAAGACCTTGTCGCAGGCCGCTGCCAGGTAAGTGACCCACGTGTCTGCGGAGGGGAGCCAGCAGATGACCTGTTTTCCGGCCGACTGCAGCTCCTTCACCATCCCACGCAGGGCTTGCACCGTGGCCGGTTCTGCAGTCAGCTGGCCGATGTGTAGCGCCACTCCTCGCACTCGCCGATCCCGTGCCAGTGTTTCCAGCCTCTGCCGCAGACCTTCCAGGCTCACTTCCACAGGAAGTGAGACCAAGCGATTAAGGGGAAACGGGAGAGCGGGAGGCGGCTCCCGCCGCTCAGGATAGGAGCCGGTCAACCGGATCACAACGTAGTCCAGCCCTCTGCGCCTCAGGGAGACGATTAGGTTGCTGAGGATCTTCAGCAGATTGGAGAACGTACGGCGGAGCCCAGGCAGAGCGGCCATTCTTGCACCTTCCATTTCGACTGGCGGAGAGGAGAGCCAAGTCGCCGGAATCCATCAGGCGGGGTGATGATACTCGATGGGGGGTGAATGTCAAGTGAGCGCAGGATGATTGACCGAATTGATCTCTCCTTAGATGTTGATCGTGCGCCAACGCCCGGCCCAGCAGGCCCTTTGGATCCGTGAGCGAGCTTAGGGAGATGCTGGAATGAGTCAGCGCCGGGCCAAGCGGGTGCTGCGCATCACTTCTTGTTCCGTCCCAGACTTCGACGGTGGGATGGACGGGTTCGGGCCGATGGCACCTGCTGGCCACGGTACGCAAGGCGAGCAAGCGAGGGCTCGCGAACTGTGTGTGCAGATCATGGATGACCCGAATGTTCGATTGAGCCGCCGTTAGAAGCTGGTGCCAGCTTACTTGACCACATCAATCCTCTGCGGTATAATACAGTTGCTTCTCCGCGGGGGAGCGTTCTCGCGGAGAGCTAATTTTGTCAGGCGAGTACTTGAAGGAGGTGAGTTGGGTGCCTAAGCGAACCTACCAGCCGAAGAAGCGCAAGCGCAAACGAAAGCATGGCTTCCGGGCGCGGATGTCGAGTCGCTCTGGTCGGCGGGTTCTCAAGTCTCGCCGACGCAAGGGACGCCATCGACTGGCCGTGGGCAAGAAGCGTGCCAAGAAGTGGAACTGGAAGGAGAGTGCGCGGCGGCCCCGACGTCGCCGCTAGGGCGGGTAGGGGTGGATGGAGCGCAGGATCCGACTGCGACGGTCGGCCGACTTCGAGCGGGTGCGGCTTGACGGTCGCTCGTGGCCTCACCCACTGCTGGTGCTGGCGGCTCTTCGAAACGAGCTCAGCTACACCCGCGTGGGAGTTGCCGCAAGCCGCCGAGTCGGCCGGGCCGTTGCCCGGAATAGAGCCAAGCGTCTGCTGCGCGAAGCTGCGCGCCATCTGTATCCCAAACTCTCCCCGGGATGGGATGTGGTGCTCATCGCCCGACCTGATATCCTGGAGGCGCGAGAGCCACAGGTTCGCGAGGCATTGGGCGTGCTGGTAGAGCGCGCTGGCTTGCTTGTGGAGAAGTCTGTCTGATGAAGGTCTTGCTGTTGGCTCTGATCCGTTTCTGGCAACTCACCGTTTCTCGCGTACTGCCTCCTAGCTGCCGTTTCACTCCTTCGTGCTCCGCATACGGCTACGAAGCTGTGTCTCGGTACGGTGCACTCCGTGGGGGATGGCTGGCTGTGAAGCGGCTCAGCCGATGTCATCCTTTTCATCCGGGCGGACATGACCCCGTTCCCGAAATCGAACTATCTGTTGAGGGGGATTGACAGAGTGAGAAAGCAACAACCTGTGCCCAAAGGGGCACTAGCTCTTTTTCTGCTTGTCGCCATCGCTTTCCTTGGCGGCTGTGGAGGACGCAGCCGTTCCACAACCTGGACCGAAATGCTGGTCAGCGATGGCGTGATCTATGCAGCGGACCTGGATCAGGTTCACGCTCTGGAGGCAGAGTCCGGTGAAGTGCTCTGGAGCTTCCCTCCCGAGCCGGATTCGCGCTCCTATGGCCCTTTCCACACGGTTACCCTTCTGCCAGGTGAAGCCCTTTTCGTTACCTCACAGGAGAGGGTTGGCAGTGGATTCTTTGCCCAACCGCAGGGAATACTGCGGGCGTTGAGCATTGAAGGCAACCGGGTGCTGTGGGAGTTTAGGGAGACGAGGGGAGAGTACGCTGCCGGCGGTGCTGTGGCGAATGGCATCCTGGTCATTGGCAATAGCGATGGCAATGTCTACGCAATCAGTGTCGAAGACGGCTCGCTGGCATGGGACAGCCCGTTCAGCACGGGCAATCGCGTTTGGTCTACCCCTTTGATCATCTCCGATACCGTCTACGTCGCCTCTATGGATCATCATCTCTACGCATTGGACCTGGCATCTGGGCGGGAGCGATGGGAGCGGCCGTTTGAAGCTGAAGGCGCAATGATTGGCCGGCCTCTTGCTCTGAATGATCGCTTCTATGTCGGCGCTTTCGACCATAAGCTCTACGCTGTTC
>JASFWK010000031.1:0-19644 GCA_050049355.1 Anaerolineae bacterium
CTCTCCCCAGTCAGCCAGCCCGGGAGGACAGGGGCCAGCCTCGCCCATCCGATGGCTATCTCGCCTTCGGCCTAATGGCCGTCGGCCTCGTCGGGTTGCTCATCTACGGTCTCTTCCGACAGAAATGAACGTGCGGCAGCTTGTCAGCGAGCTCATCTACGTCCTGGGCGCAGCCCTCGGCGTTCTTGCCTTTGTCCATCCCTTCCTTGCACACGCGCAGTCCGGCGGCCCCGTGGGGCTCGCGGGTCAAAACGCGCCGCTGTTGACCACGTTGCTTGTGGGGCTCTCGCTGGTGGCACTGCTGATTGAGCTCCAGGGGCAGGTGATCAGTGCTAAGACGGTTGCCATGCTGGGGGTGCTCGTTGCCATCGCCAGCGTGCTGCGCTTCATAGAAGTTGTCGTTCCGATGCCAGGCGGGTTCTCACCCATCTTCGTCCCCGTCATCCTCGCTGGCTACGTCTTCGGGGGACGCTTCGGCTTTTTGATGGGAGCCTTCACCCTGCTTGTCTCTGGTCTGATCACCGGCGGCGTGGGTCCCTGGCTTCCTTACCAGATGTTCGCCGCAGGCTGGGCGGGCTTGACTGCTGGCTGGCTTCCTTATATTGCGGGTCAAATCTCTCGCCTGGTGGCGCGCGACCTGGGTGTCAGGCATCGCGCAGCACGCCTGCGGCGGTCGTCAACCGTCGCTCTCCTTCTACTCTCCGCCTTTGGCTTCGTGTGGGGCCTCCTCTACGGCGCCATCATGAACATCTACTTCTGGCCTTTCGCTGTGGGGTCGGCTGGACAGCTCTGGGAGCCCGGACTGAGCCTGGGCCGGTCGATCGCCCGCTATGCGGCGTTCTACGTGGTGACGTCGTTGGGATGGGACCTGCTCCGGGCGGTCGGCAACGTCGTGCTGATCCTGATATTGGGCGCGCCTGTGGTGCGGGCGCTTACGCGCTTCCGTCGCCGCTTCCAGTTTGAGGTGCATTCCCATGCTTGACGTGCGTGCTTGGCTTCTCTGGGCTGTCACTCTGCTGGTGATCGCATCGTCCTCTCGCAACCCGCTCTACCTCGTCCTCCTTCTGCTGATTGCTCTGGTGACGGACGCCATCTGCGTATCCGAGGACGAGCGGGGGGGAGGTGCATCGCTGCTGCTCTTTGCAGGTGCTGCGATTCCCTTAGCGGCCCTGTTCAATGGCCTGACGGCCCACGCGGGTGAGACGGTGCTCTTTCGGCTACCAGACTGGCTGCCGCTGCTGGGCGGGCCGATCACTCTGGAGGCACTTGTCTTCGGGGCAATGAACGGTCTCGCGCTGACGGCTATCTTCGCGAGTTTCGCCGTCTTCAATCGGGTGACGTGGGTGCGCGATCTGATGCGACTCACACCGCGTGCCTTCCACGAGGCCGGAGTTGTGCTCTCCATCGCCCTAACCTTCATCCCGCAGACAACCCGGAGCCTCTCGCGCATCCGCGAGGCTCAGGCGGTGCGAGGGCACCGCGTGCGCGGTCTGCGCGATTGGGTCCCCATCGTGGTACCGCTGCTGGTGAGCGGATTGGAACGTTCCATGCGGTTGGCTGAGGCGATGGTCGCCAGGGGCTACGGAGCTCTCTCTGGCCGGCCCCAGCCGCTGCGCCTGCGCGGGGCGCTGGTGCTGGGGCTGCTGGCGCTGCTGGGAGGCTGGCTGGGGTGGCTGTACCTGCCGGTTTGGCGCGGTGTCGCCCTTGGGCTGCTGGCTGGGGGTGGGGGACTCATCTTGGGGGTACTCTATCTGGCTGGCCGTTCCGCACCTCACACCTCCTACCGGAAACGGCGGTGGACTGCTCGGGAGGCCCTCGTCTTGCTGGGGTGTGGGCTGAGCCTGACCGTGGTGTCCCTGGCGGGGCGGGGGACACTTGCCTATGTGCCCTACCCGAGCCTGACTCCCCCCGCCTTCGATCCGGTGGTCGGATTGGGGTTGCTGGGGTTGCTCATGCCGGTGGCTGCGATTGGTGGAGCCCAGCTGAGGTAAAGCGATCGGGTTCGGTCTCTGTCCATTACAGTCTAGTGTCCAAGTCGATGATCTGTATCGAGAATCTCACTTACACATATCCCGACTCCTCTGCCTCGGCGTTGTCCGACGTGACACTGCAAATCGAGGAGGGGGAGTTCGTGTTGGTCAGCGGACCATCGGGCGCGGGCAAGTCGACCCTGCTGCGCTGCCTCAATGGGCTGGTTCCCCACTTCACGGGGGGCACGATGACTGGCAGCGTCACCGTCGCTGGCCGCGACCCGGTCGCCGACGGACCTCAGGTACTCAGCCGCATCGTGGGCTTCGTGTTTCAGGATCCTGAGGCGCAGTTCGTGGTGGACCGGGTGGAGGATGAGATCGCCTTTGCGCTGGAGAACTGTGCGGTGCCGCTGGCGGAGATGCGCTCTCGCGTGGGGGAGATGCTTGGTCTGCTGGATCTTACCCCACTCCGTGACCGTCCGCTGGAGACACTGTCGGGTGGGGAGAAGCAGCGCGTAGCGATCGCCACGGCGCTTGCCCTTCGTCCACGCGTCCTGGTGCTCGATGAACCGACCTCGCAGCTTGACCCTCAGTCAGCCGGGGAGTTGCTGAGTGCTCTGGTGCGCCTCAATCGCAAGCTGGGACTGACGATCGTCCTGGCGGAACACCGATTGGAGCGTATCCTACCGCACGCCAGCCGCGTGATCTACCTGCCCGGTCCAGACCGGCCGCTGCTGAGCGGGCCGCCGCGAGAGGTCCTTCATCGGGTAGATCTCGCACCGCCGCTGATCACGTTGGGCAAGGCGATGGAGTGGGATCCACTTCCGCTCACGGTGGAGGAGGGGCGATCGTTTGTGGGGGAAGCGCTTTCAGATTCCCGGTTTCAGGGTCGAAGGTCAAGCGCGAGGATTGAGGCCTCGAAGGAAGCCGTTCTCCGGATCGAGAAACTCTCCTTTGCCTACGACGGAATACCTGTCCTTCGCGACATCTCTCTCACCGTTGGTGAAGGGGAGCTGGTTGTGCTGATGGGCCGCAACGGAGCTGGCAAGACCACGCTGCTGAAGTGCATTGTTGGATTGCTGAGGCCCCGGCGTGGGATGATCGCGCTGGCCGGGGAATCGCTCATCGACAGAGAGACAGTCGAGATTTGCCGCAGCGTTGGCTATCTGCCCCAGGAACCAAGCTCTTTGCTCTTTGCTGACACCGTCGCGGAGGAACTGAGGGTGACGCTGCGGAACCACGGCCTGCTAGGTAGCCCCCCGATGGAGGAGGCCGACCTGTTGGATCGACTCGGATTGACTGGCCTGGCGACCTTCTACCCGCGCGACCTGAGCGTCGGTGAGCGGCAGCGAGTGGCGCTGGCCGCAGTGACCGTGACCCGTCCTCGGCTCCTGCTCCTTGACGAGCCCACTCGGGGCATGGACTATCAAGCTAAGCGGGAGATGGTGCGTCTTCTCCAGGAATGGCAAGTGGACGGAACCGGAGTGCTGCTGGTGACCCAGGACGTCGAGTTCGCCGCGCGAGCGGCTGACCGGGTTGTCGTGCTCGGTGAAGGTGAAGTCGTCGCCGAGGGAGCGCCGGGCCAGGTGTTGACTTCCTCAGCGCAGTTCGCCCCTCAAATGGCCCGGCTCTTTCCGCACACGGACTGGGTCACGGTTGATGATGCGCTGTCCGCACTCCGCAGGCCAGGGTGATCTAGTGGTTCTGATCCTGACGGCGTGCAAAGGTGATAGATCATTCGGCGAGCCACCAGTCCTGTGAAGGCCTCTGACCGTTTCCCCATACACCTTTCCTGAGGGCGTCGGCTCCTATCCGGCGCACCTTCACATCCCCAAGCACGCCCAGGCGACCGCCATGTGGGCTCCAAGGTTTCTCTAGGCTTCTCTTTTCTTCACTCTGACCCTTCAGCTGTACAATCTAAGTGGGACGCGGTATCTGCTGCGCATCGACTCGTCCTATGGTTTGCGCGTGGCGACAAGGAGGTAGATCATGAGGAGAAGAGTACTGCTTGGGGGTGTTGTGCTCTTGCTGTTGGTTGCTCTCTTGCAGGTGGGCACGGTGGGCGCGATAGACAATGGGGGCCAACCATATGTCTGGCTGAAGACGCTTGACTGCACCGAGATCTGCATTGCGCTCATGAACAACATGTCCTCGGATCCGCTCATCACGACCGTCACACTGTACGTCGACGGTGATTCAGTGTGGCAGATGGACTTCGAGGTCCCAGGCGGGTGGGTTGGAGGAGGCTGCTTCACGTGGGCTGACGACGGTGACACCTTGACGTTCGATCTTGGGTATGACGTTCACAACGTCAAGGTGGAAGCAACGGGCGCAGGCTATGATGAGGGTACAGTCGGCCCGTGCGCGGAGCCGCCAACCCCGACTCCTACTCCCACGCCGCCGCCGCCAACCCCGACTCCCACGCCTACGCCGCCCCCGCCGGGTGACGAAGGCTGCACTCCTGGCTACTGGAGGAACCATCTGGAGGCTTGGTCCCCAACCGGCTACAGCCCAGGCGATGACTTTGACACCGTTTTCGGCGTCGATCTGTTCACCCGTGACATCACGCTGGAAGAAGCTGTGAACCTCGGGGGTGGCGGAGTTCGTAAGCTAGCTCGACACGGCGCGGCCGCCCTGCTGGGCGCTGCTCATCCAGGTGTAGCCTTCCCGCTCACCGTGGCCGAGGTGATCGCAGCCGTACAGGCTGGTGACGCGGACACACTGGTGGACGCAAACGAGCTAGGCTGCCCGCTGGACTGACTGTAGTATCGCTGGAAGATAGCCGTTCGCGCAGCACAACCGCGCATAAGGCAGACCGGGGCGCTCATTGCGCCCCGGTTCTTTACTTGCGCCGCAGCTCCTTCCGCCTACTGTCGGGAAGCCCTTCTCCCCTTTAGTAACCGCGCATCTTTCGGCGCCGGGACGCGGAGAGCGCAGAGGAGGAAGGGGTGGCATACTCGGTGCGTCGATGTAGGGAGTTACCCGTCCCCTCGCCTCGCTTGTCCCCCCTCCCAACTTGATGTATACTCAGCTTCGGACAGAAGTTCGCTCTGTTAGGAGGACCGCCGATGAGGGTTTCCTGTCTGCAAGAGAACCTCGCCAAGGGCTTGAGTATCGTCGGGAGGGCAGCCTCACCCCGTTCCACCCTCCCCATTCTCAGCCACATTCTCCTGGCCACCGATGGGGGGCGGCTGCGGCTCTCTGCGACCAACCTGGAGATAGGCATCAACTGCTGGGTTGGAGCGCGGGTGGAGGAGGAAGGAGCTATCACTGTGCCTGCTCGCACGCTCACCGACCTGGTGAGCGCGTTCCCACCTGAGCAGGTCGATATGGAGGGGCTGACGCGCACGATGACCCTCAACCTCCGCTGCGGCCGGAGCGAGGCCAACATAAAGGGCATGGACGCGGTGGAGTTCCCGCCAGTCCCCGTGCCGGAAGGGGAGGGCAGGATCCAGTTGGACCCGGAGGTGCTCAGCAGCGCCATCAACCAGGTGGCCTTCGCCGCAGCCACTGACGAGGCTCGCCCGATCCTCACCGGCGTGCTGGTCAGCTTCGAGGGTGAGCAGATGACCATGGCCGCTGCTGACGGTTACCGCCTCTCGGTGCGCTCCTCCTCCCTGCCGCAACCGATCACCGAGCCGCTGAGCATCATAGTCCCCGCGCGGGCTGTGAAGGAGTTGGCTCGCGTCAGCGCAGAACAGGAGGAGCCTGTCTACGCCACGGTTACCCCTGATCACAATCGCGTTCTCTTTCAGTTGACGAACGTGGTTCTCGTCTCCCAGTTGATCCCTGGCACCTTCCCAGACTACGAACAGATCATCCCGAGTGACCGGAGAACCCGCACCGTCGTCAGTACCTTTGACCTGCTGAAAGCGTGCCGGACGGCTCAGATTTTCGCCCGCGAGGGAGCCTACATTGTCCAACTACACGTCCATCCGGGTTCGGAATTGGAGCCTGGTCGCCTGGTGGTCTCTGCTACCTCCGCTGAGACTGGCGATGACGTGAGCGAACTGGACGCAACGGTCGAGGGGGAATCGGTTGAGATTGCTTTCAATGTTAGGTACATGATCGATGTCCTGTCGGTGATCGAAGCGCCTCAGGTGTCGTTGGATACGACTTCTTCCTCCAGCCCCGGCGTGATCCAGCCGGTTGGGGAGGAGGACTTCATTCATGTCATAATGCCGATGCACTTGGGGCAGTAGGTGGGGGAGCGGATCCGGTACGGCGTCGCTCTCGCTGGCATATCACCGTGGTAATTGGGAGGAAGACAGAAGATGCGGAAGACAGTAGGTTTCCTGGCCGGGATGATCTGCGGCGTGGTGGTCGGCAGCGTGGCGGGGCTGCTCCTGGCCCCCTTCGCTGGCCCCGAACTGCAGTCGAGAGTTCGCAGCCGTGTGCAAGACCTACTTGAGGAGGGCAGGCTGGCCGCAGCAGCCAAGCGGGCCGAGTTGGAGACGCAGTTGGAGGCCTTTAGCCACGGCGAACCTGTGGTGCTTCAGCAGTCATCTGGATCCCCGGAGGGCTGAGAAGGCCTCCGGATACAGTATCTATGTCCGAGCGCGTCGTTCCGCTGAACCGCGATCGCCTGTCTGTGCTGATCGCGGTCATACTCTTGCTCAGTGTCCTCTTTCGCTTCTTCCAGTTTCCTGAGATCCCGTGGCGGGTAGAGGTCTTGGGATCCCCCCTCGAGATTTGGTTTACCGGAACCTTCCTGCTCGTGGTGCTGACGGTCGCCCTGGTGGTGACTGGCACGCGCTTTGTGATCTACGCTCACCCGGCCGTTCCGCACCATCTCCCGCGCCCCTCCTACCTCTCCTGGGTCCTGCCGGGCTTGTTGGCTGGTCTTGCAAGCTACATGGTTCACCTCACACCTACCCTTCGGCTGTGGAGCGTGGGAGTGGTGTTGATGGGGTTTCTCATCAGCCTGGCTGTCGCGGCTGAGTTCATCACTCTCTCCACCGAGGATCCACGCTACACCCGTGCGCGGCTAGCGCTCAACCTTCTCGCCTATCTGCTCGCCTTTGTCCTCTTCTACATCGTGTACCGGCTCCGCGCCCGCAGTCTTATCACTGCTACAATGATGACGCTCTCGTCCTTTCTAGTGGCGCTGGACCTGTTGAGCGTGGCCGACGTCGGGGTAGGGCGGGTGGCTATCTATGCCGGTGTGGTTGGGCTGACGGTGGGGGAATTCACCTGGGCCCTCAACTATTGGCGGATGAGTAACTGGATAGCTGCCTTCTGCATCCTGCTTGTCTTCTATGTCGCCTCAGGGATCGCGCACCAGCACCTGTTGAAGCGTCTCACCACACGGGTGTTGGCGGAGTTCGCCCTGGTGACTGTCTTCGCTCTGTCTGTCCTCTTTCTCGCCTCTTAGTCCTGAGCCAAGAGCAGAGGCTGTTGACAGTTCCCGGTTTCTCGTCTAGAATACGGTGGCCTGGCACCAGTGGGTCCGACCTGCCCAGGACCTGATTGTAGCGGACCCGAGAACGCATCGAAGCACTCTGCGAGGAGGCACAACCTCTATGAAGGAATACGCGACTGAGAATCTGCGCAACATCGCCTTGCTTGGCCACGGCAGCAGCGGGAAGACTTCGCTGGTGGAGTCGATGCTCTTCAGCGGCGGAGCGATCGGCCGCCGAGGCACGGTTGAGGAAGGAACCACGGTGACGGACTTCGACGAGGAGGAGATGCGCCGTCAGATCTCTCTCAGCCTGGCGCTGGCGCCGGTCGAGTGGGGCGGCTACAAGCTGAATCTCCTGGATACCCCTGGCTACACCGACTTCATTGGCGAGGTCATCAGCGCCATTCGAGTGGCGGACTTGGCTCTGGTGCTGGTCGACCCCGTGAGCGGAGTGGAGGTGGGCACAGAGCTGGTTTGGAGTTACGCGGACCAACAGGACTTGCCCCGAATGGTGGTCATCAACAAGATGAATCGCGAGAACGCCAACTTTGCTCAGACCCTTGAGGCCTTGCGGGAGGCCTTTGGGCACAATTTCGTTCCTCTGCATCTACCGATTGGTTCCCAGGGCGATTTCGGGGGAGTGGTTGATCTGGTGAAGATGCGTGTGCTGGTGGGCTCCGACGGCGAGGTTTCGGAGATCCCGGCAGACCTTGCGGATCAGGCCGAGGAGGCCAGGATTCAGTTGGTCGAGGCTGCCGCTGAGGGCGATGACGAACTTATCATGAAGTATCTTGAAGGGGAGGAGTTGAGCGAGGGTGAAATCCGGCGTGGCTTGCGCGGCGCGATCTTGGGGGGCGCGGTCGTTCCGGTGTTGGTAACGGCAGCGACCGAGAACTTGGGTACGCGGGCGCTGATGGACGCACTTGTGGAATTCGCGCCTTCTCCAGCTGACCGAGGTCCAGTCCCGGCGGAAGGGCCGGATGGCGAGGAGGAGATTGAACCCAGCAAGTCCTCGCCATTGGTGGCGTTGGTCTTCAAGACTGCGGCCGATCCCTATGTGGGCAAGTTGACCTATTTCCGCATCTACGGCGGCGCGCTAGAATCCGACGAGCGGGTGTGGAACAGCCGGGCTGAGGCCGAGGAGCGTCTGGGGACTCTGTACGTGATGCGCGGTAACGAGCAGATCCCGGTCGACCGCCTGCAGCCCGGGGACATCGGCGCTGTGGCCAAGCTGGGAGCCACCCTCACCGGTGACACGCTCTGTGACGAGGACCATCCCTTGAAGATTCAGGGGCCCGCATTCCCGCCCCCGCTCTTTGCTGTGGCGGTCAGACCGCGGAGCAAGGCGGATCAGGCCAAGATGGGGCCCACGCTGACCCGTATCTGTGAGGAGGATCCTACACTCCGCTGGCGGCAGGAAGCGTCAACTCGTGAGACGATCCTGGAGGGAATGGGAGAAGCGCACGTCGATACCGCTGTGCGGCGTATGGAGAACCGGTTCGACGTGGGAGTCGAGACCTCAGTGCCCAAGGTCCCCTATCGCGAGACCATCACACACTCCTATTCTGATCAGTATCGACATAAGAAGCAGACGGGAGGCGCGGGACAGTTTGCGGAGGTCCACATGCGCTTAGAGCCACTGCGGAGTGGAGAGGGCTTCGAATACGAGTGGGAGGTCCGTGGCGGAGCCATTTCCACTTCGTTCCAGCCCTCGATTGAGAAGGGCATCCGTCATGTGATGGAGCGAGGCGTGATTGCTGGCTATCCAGTGGTGGACGTCAGGGCGACGGTATACGATGGCAAGGAACATCCGGTGGATTCGAAGGACATCGCCTTCCAGATCGCTGGCAGGGAGGTCTTCAAGAGGGTGATGCGCGGGGCCGGGCCAGTGTTGCTGGAGCCCATCTACGAGGTGACGGTGACTGTGCCGGAGGAGTATACCGGCGACGTGATGGGTGACCTGAACACCAAGCGGGCGCGGGTTCAGGGGATGGAGCAGCAGAGTGGGAAGACCACGGTCACGGCTTTGGCGCCGCTGGCGGAGATGCAGCGGTATGCCACCGAACTGCGCAGTTTGACTCAAGGGCGAGGGCTCTTCTCAATGGAATTCGATCACTACGAGGAAGTGCCATCCCATCTGACAGAAGAGATCATCGAGGCGACGAAGCGAGAGCAGGATCAGGAGAAGTAGCTGCCGGCTCAGCGGTTGCCCCCTCAACTTTCGACACAGAGACTGCAAAGGTCCTTTGCAGTCTCTGTGTCTCTGTCGTCATGTGTCTCGCCTGAGTCTGCGACTGCGGTCTATGTCCGCACCCTCATTAGGCGCTCCAGCAGGCCCAACAGCCCGCGCAGAATCCTCTGCTGCAACGTGGGCTCCTCCAGGGTGAGCAAGCCTCCCTGGTAGGCCGCCAGTCCGCCCTGCCGATCGCCTGTCTTCCACAGTTGGATCCCCAGCGCCATCAGCGTCTCCCCCTGACGCTGGGCATCTCCCAGCTCGCCGAAGATCGCCGCTGCCTCCCGGAGATACTCCTGGGCGCGCAGCCGATCTCCCTGCCGGGCGAGCAGGGCTCCCAGGTTGCCCAACGCCTGTGCTTCCCGGCTTCGGTCTCCCAGGCGTGCAAAGGCTGCCTGTGCCTCCTCGAGTGCTGCCAGTGACTGCTCCCAGCGATTTGTGAGGCGGTAGGCGACACCTAAGTTGTTCAGTGTCTCTGCTGCTTCCAACTGCTTTCCCTCGGCAGCGAACAGCTCTTGGGCCTGCCCAAACCGCTCTATTGCTTCCTCGTACAGTCCCTCGTTGAAAAGCCGCAGCCCTTCTTCCTTGAGCTCAAGGGCCCCCTCGTTCATTCGTATCTCCTTCATACATCCCTGGCTGTCAGTACGTAATCTCCAGCAGCCCCTCAGCGACATCTCGCAGCTCCCCAGCAGGCATCTTCGATAGCTTCATTGCCAGCTCCAGGTAGCTACGGTTGATGGGTTTGGTGACGAACTCGCGGATCTCCTCTGGCAGTTCCCAGAAGGCACCCAAAGCTTCCTGCTGCCTCTGCCATTCCCCCACCGGTCCGGATCGCTCGTCGAGGAAATGCTCCATTGACAGATCCAAGGCGTCGGCCAACGCCTCCAGTTCCGACAGTGGAATGGGCCGCTTGCCGTACTCATAGGCGGAGATACGGCTAGAAGAGCAATCGAGGACCTGGGCAAGGTCCTTCTGACTCATATCTGCCTCAAGACGGGCCTGGCGGAGGAGCACACCGATGATCCGGTGGCGCAGCTCCAGCACTCTCTCGAGCGGAGGCAGCCGCTCCTCGACCAGCAACTGGGCCTCCTCGTTCCAGAAATGGGTCACCGGCAAGTCGAGAAAGTAGGCCAATACTTCGAGTTCTGGTAAGGAGAGAGGTTTGCGTCCCTCCTCGTAGGAGGTGATAGTGCTGGGCGAAACGCCCACCGCCGCGGCACACTCTCGTTTGCTCTTGTCAGCCTGCATGCGGGCATCCCGCAGCAGGACGCCGATGATTCGGTTGCGCAGAGCCAACGCTTCCTGATCGACCATCCGCCTCCTCCTATTCCTGGTGCCCGCTTGGCTGAGCGACCTGGGGCAGGCTGCCGCGTCTCTGACTCCTGATTATAGCACAAGGGTGGGTTGCCCACAAAACTGCCCTGAGGTATACTAAATTGATCTCTGGAGGTGAGCAATGGAGAAGGATTATCCTGGGCGCGGTCGTGTAGCGGTAGTGCACACGCAGCCGGAAAGCGTGCTGGAGGACTATGCCCAACTTATGGAGTTGGCTGGCTTGGGCGAAGCTCTGGCTCAAGATCGGGAGACGATCCTGAAGGTCAATGTCTCCTGGCAGACCTGGTACCCGGCCTGTTCCACTACCCCCTGGCAGCTGGAGGGGGTCATCCGCGCGCTGTTGGGAGCCGGCTATCGTGACCTGATCGCTGCTCAGAACAACACTGTCGTGGTGGACGCCTATGTGGGTGAGCGAAACAACAAGCATCTGTATGTGGCTGAGAAGTATGGCCTGCGTAATGTTCACCTCTACGAACCTCGATACCGCTGGGTGCGGTACGAGCCTCCCCGTCCCTTCCTGGTGCTGGATCAGATCTACCCCGATGGTGTGCACATCCCGGAGATCCTGTTCGGCAGAAACATAATCCACCTTCCCACCGTGAAGACGCACGTCTTCACCACCGTCACCGGTGCCATGAAGAATGCCTTCGGAGGGCTCCTGGGCACCAAGCGGCATTGGACGCATTCGGTGATCCACGAGACTCTGGTGGATCTTCTCATGATTCAGCAGGACATCCACCCGGGGGTCTTCGCGGTGATGGATGGCACCTTTGCAGGAGACGGGCCTGGTCCGCGGGCCATGCGCTGGCATGAGAAGGACATCCTCTTGGCCTCTGCTGATCAGGTGGCCATTGACGCGATCTCCGCGTCCCTGCAGGGATTCGATCCTATGAGCATCCCTTTCATCCGCATAGCCCACGAGATGGGGCTGGGAGTGGGCGACCCGGATCAGATTGAAATCGTGGGTGAGAGTCAGGAGTGGGTGAGATCACAGGACTGGAGCTTCGTACAGGAGGATACCTTCGCCAGCTGGGGCCAGAAGATGATCTACCACGGCCCCCTCAAGCCGCTGGAGAACACCCTCCTGCGCAGCCCAATCGTTCCCTGGTCGTACTTCGCCTCCAATCTCTACCACAATGTCTACTGGTACCCTTTCGTGGGGCGCCAGCGGGTGGAGGCGGCCCTTCACACCAAATGGGGGCGGCTGTTTGCTGAATATGGCGCGGAAGCCGGCGAGGGGGGGGTGGTCATGCCGGGGGCGGAGCCCAACACGGTGACCACCGCCGTCGGCCTGCTTCTATTGGCGGCTGGCGTCGCCGCTGGGGCTTGGTGGCTCGGCCGGCGTAAAGGTAGACCCACGCTGGCGGAAGAGTGATGTCATCATCCCGTCCGCGGGGTCGGGACTATCTGGGCGAAATGCTCGCGTCCCGCTGGTTTGCCCCGCCGGTGGCCTTGTGGCGTGCGATGGAGGTCTCCGTCGCTGCCGAGGAATCGTACCGGCGGCCGTTGATGGATTTGGGATGCGGGGATGGGGTCATTGCGGACGCGCTCTTCGGGCCGGCGGGTGTGGACGTGGGGGTAGATCCTTGCTTGGTCCAGTTGCGCGGAGCCGCCCGCTCGGGGGTCTACCGTTGGGTGCAGCGGGCCGACGGTCGTCGCCTCCCGTATTCCAGCAGCACCTTCGCCACCGTATTCAGCAACTCGGTCTTGGAGCACATCTCAGATGTGGCGACGGTCGTTCGGGAGGTGGGGCGCGTGCTGCAGAGCCCTGATCCGGCTGAGCGGCGCCCGGGTGGCTGCTTCGTCTTCACAGTCCCCTCCGATGCTTTCCCTCGATTCCTTCACTTCTATCAGGCTCGGCTGGAGGCCGGCGATCGGGCTGGCGCAGAGAGATATGCTGCGGAGGTAGATGCGCGCCTAGCTCACCATCACTATCGTTCCCCCGATGAGTGGGCCGATCTGCTAAAGGAGGCAGGGATGGCGCTGGTG
The DNA here is from genome assembly GCA_050049355.1 of Anaerolineae bacterium. Taxonomy (GTDB): domain Bacteria; phylum Chloroflexota; class Anaerolineae; order B4-G1; family DUEL01; genus JASFWK01. The sequence continues at coordinate 12,929 of JASFWK010000031.1, forward strand.
AGGGCGCGCTACTATGTGCCGGAGGAAGTGGAGCATCTTTGGGATCGCATGAACGCCCGGTTCGGCATCGGCCGGCGGTCGTTGTGGGGGTTGCTGGTCTCACCCCGCCTGCGGGGACTGGGGTATCAGCGGCTGCTGCGGCGTTTCGTGGTTAGCCTGCTGGGTCGGGCTTGGCGGCCCTACTACGAGTCGGACGTCTCGCCCGGTCAGAAGGGAGGCGGGCTGCTCTTAGTGGGGCGAAAGGTTGAATGATGAGAGTGTGCACCGACCTCCCGAGGGAGACTTGGGACGGGTTCGTGGGTCAGCATCCTCGTGCTCATATTCTCCAGACCTCCACCTGGGGCGATCTGAAGGAGACCTCCGGTTGGGAGGTCCAGAGGGTCGCTTTGACGGACGGTGACCTGGAGGACACTACCTCGGTGGTGGCCGGCGCGCAGCTTCTGTACCGACGACTGCCGGGTGGGGTGGGTCGACTGGCGTACGTGCCGCGGGGGCCGCTGGTAGATTGGGAGGACCCTCGGGTGAGCTCTGCGCTGATAGCTGCGCTGGAAAGGGCAGCTGGCGACAGGGGAGCTGTGGCTCTCATTGTGGAGCCGGATCTGCTGGATGAGCTCGGTCACCGAGAGCGCCTGGCGGAGCGCGGGTTCGTGCCTTCACCGCTGGGCAGCGTCCAACCTCGGCGCACGCTGGTGGTGGAAATCTCCGATGACGAGGGCGCTATCCTCGGTGCCATGAAGTCCAAGACCCGTTACAACATCCGTCTGGCGGGCCGCAAGGGAGTCACGGTGCGAGAGGCGGCAGAGGCGGACCTGCCGGCTTTTCAGCGTCTCATGTCTGTCACCGCCGCGCGGAATCAATTTGGGGTTCACACTCCCGCCTACTACGAGCGCGCCTACCGGCTCTTCGCCCCTCGCGATTGGGCGCGACTGTTTCTCGCGGAGGTGGAGGGGGATCCAGTGGCGGCATTGATGGTCTTCGCGCTAGGCCAGCGGTCCTGGTACTTCTATGGGGCCTCCAGCAACGCCCACCGGGAGAAGATGCCCAACTATCTTCTCCAGTGGAAGGCGATGTGCTGGGCCCGCTCGCTTGGGTGCATCGAATATGATATGTGGGGCGTGCCGGATGAGGACAGGGAGCGCTTGGAGGCGGAGTTCATAGAGCGTCAGGATGGCCTGTGGGGGGTCTATCGCTTCAAGCGGGGTTTCGGCGGACGACTGGTGCGCACAGTGGGGGCGTGGGATCGACCACTGAGGCCTCTTCTCTACCGACTCTACACGTGGGCGGTACAGCTGCGCGCCGGGACGCTCTCGCCCTGAGCGCATCTTTCGCGTAGTCATCATGTGAGGGCCTGTCAGGCGGGCAGGGTGGTGCACAGTGCCCTGACAATGTCAGCAGGCTATGCGAAGGGCACCTCCTTCGGCGCAGAAGTTTGCGAGGCCCCACGGGCGGTCGATTGCGCAGAATGGCGATCTCCGGTACACTTTATCTAGGGGCGCCTTGTTCTGTCGGGGCCTGCAGGCGTAACTAAACTGTAACCTCACCGATATGGGTCAAGTTGAGCTTACGTGCTAACTTAGTGGTTACGAGGGCCTCAGCTGTAGGTCACATCCGCCAACTTCATATCTCCTCTTGCCTGGACCGGAGGGACTGCCAATGGTGCAAGAGAAGCAATCGAAGGAGCGCCGAGATTGGCGCCAGCGGCTGCGACGTCTTCTCTCCCTCAACATCAGCAGCAAGATTATCTTACCCTACCTTGTCCTCACTCTGGCGGTGGCGGTCGTCGGCACCTATGTAGTCACCAGCCTGGTTGCCAGCTCACTCGACGAGCGGCTGACCAACCATCTCCTTGAAGCAGGGCGCGTAGTCTCCGACAGTCTCGCGCGTCAGGAGCTCTCCCATCTAGAGTCGGCGAGAATCGTGGCCTTCACGCGAGGGCTGGCGGAGGCTTTGGAGGCTGGCGATCGGGATGATGCGACCGCCTTGGCTCAGCCGGCTGCTGTGGGATTGGGGGTGGAGTCTCTCATGCTTGTCAATGCGGACGGGCGTGAGTTACTGCACCTGCTGGAGCAGGAGGACGGCTCGGTCGAGGTCATAGAGGAGCCGACCGGCGCCTCAGGCCTGTGGATGGTAGAGACGCTGCTGGAGGCTGGCGATCCCAACGCGATGCCAAAGCGGGGTCTTGGGCTGCATCCGCTAAACGAGCGTTACTACTACTTCACGGCCATGCCCGTCACTTTGGAGAACGAGGTGGTCGGTGTGGTCGTCGTTGGCACCTCCCTCGATACGCTGCTGCCGTATTTCAAGGCTGCGTCCCTGGCAGACATCGTCGTCTACCTTGACGGGGGACGGGCTGCTGCCACTACTTTCGCCTTTCCCGACCAGCCGGCGGAGGCCGAGACGCTGCTGGAGGAACTATCAATTGAAGAAGAGTCGTTCGAGCGAGCCCTGCGTGATACTGATGTAACCGCTGGCGAAAACACTCTCATCCGCGGTCGCTGGTATCGCCTCGCTCGGGGCCCTCTCAGCGTGGGTGACGACAGGTTCGGAGTTTTCGGCGTCGCTCTTCCGCTCCACTTCGTCATCCGGGCAGGCACCACAAGCCGCAACACCTACTCTCTGCTGTTCAGCGTCGCGATGGCAGGCGTCATATTGGTGGGCTATGTGATCGCGCGGCGCATCACGCGTCCTCTCGGGGCCCTGGTTCGCACATCGCAGGCGGTGGCGGAGGGCGATCTCGAGCAGCGTACGGGGGTTGGCAGCAGAGACGAGATCGGGGTGTTGGCTGCCACCTTCGATGAGATGACTGAGCGGTTGGCGGAGCGCACGCGTGCGCTGGAGGATCTGTTGCTTGCCCATAAGGAGGCAGCCGGCCGGATGCGTGCGATTCTCTCCAGTATCGGCGATGGCGTGCTGCTGGAAGATCTTGATGGGAATTTCATTGCCCTGAACGCAGCCGCCGAAGCGATGATGGAGGAGATGGCGACTGACTTCATGGCTGGCCCGCTGCTCGAGCTCTCTGTCGAGACAGAGGAGGAGTCTGACCTTCAACCGAGTCCATGGCTGTTGGAGAGCCGGCGCTTCCAGGTGGGCAAGAAAGTACTGACCATGCACGCCGCAGCTGTCCGGACGGACGATGGCGAGCGCTTGGGCAACGTGATCGTGCTTCGTGACGTGACCGCTGAGACGGAGGCGGAGCGACTCAAGGACGCTTTCATCACGCACGTTTCGCACGAACTGCGCACACCGTTAACAGCTATCAAGGGATACAGCGACCTGCTGCTTAGCGGCGGCTCAGGCAGGTTCAGTGGCGAGCAGCGTGGTTTCCTAAAGAGGATTGGCCGCCACGCCGATAGCCTGGCGGAGATGGTCAACGAGCTGCTGGACCTCTCGGAGATGGAGGCGGGGCGCAGACTGGGATTGCAGCGGGAGCCCGTCGCGCTCTCTTCCCTGGTTGAGAGGGTGGCCGACCAGTGGCGCCCGCAGATGGACGAGAAGGGCCTCGAGTTCGAAGTGGAGGTCCCCGATGATCTGCCTGACGTAGATGCGGATGCCAGGCGGATGCGCTGGGCGGTCATCAACCTGCTCCGCAACGCCTACCAGAATACACCTGCCGGCGGCAAGGTGAAGGTGCGACTCTCCCCTCAGGATCGACAGGTGATCCTTGACGTCGTCGACACCGGTATGGGCATCCCGCCAGAAGAGCAAGAGCGCATCTTCGAGCGCTTCTATCGGCTCGAACGCGATTCGGAGGAAGGTGTACGAGGGCTTGGGTTGGGTCTGTATGTGACGAGGGCGATTGTCGAAGCGCACGGAGGGGAGATCCGTGTCGCAAGTAGGGAGGGGGTTGGTAGCACGTTCAGCGTAGTCCTTCCGGTGCAGCAGTCTGACGGGGCCGTGAAGGACTAAACCCAGCAAGAAGCGGGGCGACATGGCTACCAGGCGCGGTGACAGACGGGAACGGCGCGATCTAGCGGTCTTTCTGTTGATAACACTCGCAGGGTTCGGCTGCCTCCTCTTCGCAGCGCAGAGGGCCGTACAGCCAGTCCCTGCCTGGCAGGTCCCCGCCGATATGCTCTCACGTATGAACCCAGATGAGGGTCGCCAACCATGGGACACGTACGTGGAGCCCATCCGTCCTGAGGTGATGACCCCCCCTCCCTGGAACGTAGAGCAGATCCTGACACCTGGAGGACAGGCGTTTGTTGTTCCTTCGGTCGTCTTTGCGTCCACTCCAGCTGCCACGAGTACGGTGCGGGAAGTGGCTGCTGTGACTCCCTCTCCGACCGCCACCTCTCGCCCACCTACACGCACGCCGACTCAGAGGCCCACCCGTACCAGAGTGCCGACCGGCACCCCAACGCCTACGCCAACCCCCACTGCCACTCCCACGCCGACCCCCGTTCCGCCGCCGCCTACCTCCACGCCCACGCGTACTCCCACGGCCACGCCATCTCCAACGCCCACGGCCACGCCGAGGGCGCTTGCTCCAATCGTCCAGGCCCTTGCTCCGCACACTCAAGTCAACACGGATACGGTAGACGTGACCATCAGTGGACTCAACTTCCAGCCTGGCTGTTCGGCCTCGCTTGAAGGAGTGCCGCTGAGCAGCCCCAGTTGTTCGCCGACCACCGTCCTGGCGTCGGTACCGACGGGCATCGTTGCTGGCTACTACGACTTAACTGTCACTAATCCAGACAGCCAGTCGGGGATCTTGACCGACGCGTACACAGCAACTAACCCCATTCCTGGGGTGACGGCCGTCACGCCTGTGACCTGGTTCAACACTATGGATGTGTTTGTGACCATCACCGGCTCCGATTTCCGCAACACCGGTGCGCCGGGCGGTCTGCAGGCCAGCTTGGACGGCACGGCTCTGACCAACCTGAGCTATGTCAGCACAACCACGCTGAGGGCAGAGGTTCCTTCTCAATCGGCGCCGATGGCCTTGGGAGTGTATACGCTGACTGTGACGAATCCGGGTCCCACCGGGCCCACCGGCAGTCTGTCCAACGCCTTCGCCATCGACACCTACACCACGACCGTGACCTGCGCGGGGAGCCTACTTGGGGCATGCGCCGACGCGGGAGGGCCTCCAGACGGTGCGTTTGTCGGTATCACTGGCACAGCGGTGATTACGCTGGACTTCGGCGTCGGACAAGGGATCACTCACGGCCCTGGCTACGACATGGTCTTCTATGAACGCCTGAGTGGTCCGCAGGTCTACCTTGACTACATTACCATTGATATCTCCGCTGATGGAAGCACGTGGTACACGGTGTTTGACTGGGACGGTAGCCCGGGCGGTGTGAGCGGAACGAACATTGACAGCTACGCTACCGACGGTGACGGCGAAGTTGAGAACGAGCTCATCCCGGAGACTGATCTGTACCCGTATCCGGGCACTGGCATCAGCATAGATATCCAGGGATGGGTGCCGCCTGGGGGCCCGTTCCATCTTGTGCGCCTCACATATCCGGGGGGCAGCGCGCCGCCTGACGAGGCTGGCGAAGTCGACGCTATCCAACCGTTCTACTAGGAGGGGGCACTTGCACTGACGTTCGTGGCGGGAGGCGGCCGTAAGACACGCAGCAGGAGGCGAGCCAGGCTCGCCTCCTCGGGTTTTCTACAGGGCCAGGATGAACCTCAGTAGTCCTTCAACACGAGGGGGAGAAAGATGTTCGACCCGCCCGTCCCCACCGTGACCGTTGTGGTGTCCGTGACGGTAGCAGTCGTGCCGAGCCTGTCGGTTCCCCGGGCGTAGGCTGTGTTGACAGTGGTGGTGACGACGGGTCGTGTCAGAACGCGTGTATAGCTGTCGCCGGGCGCCAATGACAGGCCACCAGCGATATCACCGTATACCGTGTCCGTGATCACTCCCCCCTCCCACCAGTCATCACCTGTGTTGCTCAGGCGATATGTGTAAGTGACCAGCTGGGTCGTCGTTATTGCGTCGGGATCAGCCGATACGTCGAGTGCAAGGTTCATCCGCCCGATGAAGTCGAAATACTCGTCGTCGCTGGCAGAGACTGACCTCGGGAAGCCGGGTGCCTGAGCGGTAGCCGTCGCCACGTTGGTCACGTCCACCCCGTACGTCGGCCACCAGCGCCTGATGGTGTAGGTCTCACCTACCGACAGATCCGGGGAGTTGAAGGGGCCGATTCTTGGACTGAGCTGACTATCCCAGACCTGGATGTTGGTGAGAGTCACGTCGCCTGTGTTGATGACTCGGAAGTGATACCTGGTCCAGCCGTCGGGCGACGATGAGGCGTTGGGCTCTGTCCACTTGCTCAATCCGAGGGCTGGGACCGATGTGGTGACCACGAGAGTGGTGGACGGCGGCTGGGTCGGAACAGGCTGCTGATCGCTGCTGACGTACGCTTGATTGGTGATGGTCTGACCGCCGGTGTCGCCCTCGGTGGTTACACGGAAGGTCAAGGTGACGATCTCTCCGGGGCCAAGGCTGTCGATGGTGCTCGTGACCACGCTGCCGGACACGCCACAGGCCGCTCGCGGCGAGCAGACCACGCTCCCCGTCACCAGCATTGTATCTGTCGGCACTGGGTCACTGACGAGGACATTGCTCTGGGTGTGGATTCCACTGGTGTTGGTGGTTGCAATGCGGTACTCGATTCCGTCGCCAGGGTAGAGCGGGGCACCGCTCAGATCTACCGCTCTCTTGGTTACTGCAAGCGGAGGGTTGATGGTTGTCGGCTCGT
>JASFWK010000108.1:0-7381 GCA_050049355.1 Anaerolineae bacterium
AGCAAAGGCCCAATCGACGCCGTTTACCACAAGGGTGCGGGAATTGAACATGTCTTTACCGTAGGGGGCGGATTCAAAGTCCGTCGCCTTACCTCTTGGCCACGCCCCAGTACTGGCAAACCGAGTGAATCTTACCATGGCTTACACGGGATCGCAAGGGAATCGGCCTGGGGAAGCGGAGTTGATCTATCCTGGCACAACGACAACACCGCGGCGATGGTTCGGCCACGGCGCGCCACCCGACGAAAACGATCGGCCCGTCCGATCATTCTCCCGTTACGCGCCGTCATCCCTCCGCTTGAAGAGCGCGCTTCTCGCTCAACTCGGCCTGAATCCGCTGATGGCGAGTGCGCGTCAGGGGGTAGGTCCGCGCGATGATGACAGCTCCAGCCAGAATGACAGCTGGAAGGATCGCAATCAGCAGGCGGATCGCCAAGAGCGTCTGCGGGGTCTGCTGCGCTGCGCTTTCGACGTAGCCAGACCAGGCCAAGATCGGTCCAACGCCGGCCAGCACCAGTTTGGTGGAGAGTTTGCGGACAAAGACCTCAAACCCGGCATAAATCCCCTCCTGCCGCTTGCCGCTGTTCAGCTCATCCACGTCAAGCGCGTCGGCGCTCATCGCCGTCGGGAGGACGTGGGCCGCGGAGACGCCGGGGCCGACCAAGAGAGCCACCACGTAGGCCAGCGATCCCGCCCCCTGGGGTACGAAGAGCAATCCCACCATCACGAGGGCCCAGGATGCGATCGAGGCAATGAAGGCAGTCTTCTTCTCCCACCGACGGGCCATCCACAGGATCAGAGGTAAGCACAGCGCGGCGCTGGTCAGGATGACCGCCTGCACGAGCGATGCCTCCATCTCGTCCATCTTGACCCAGTAGACCAGGTAGTAGACAAACAGGGCCGAGGCGATATCCACCGGGATCCAGCTGAAGAGGCGCATCCCGAGCGTATACCGCCACGCCCTGTTCTGCAGCACGTACCGCAAGCTCTCCAGTGGAGGCGCCGCAGGCTCGCTCTGGAACGCCGCACGTTCGCGGGTTCCAAAGAAGGCGACGAGGATAGTGGGGACAAAGATTGCGGCGCCGAGGAGACCCATGACCACGAAAGCGGTCTGATTATCGGGGGTGGCGTCGAGCACAAGGGCGAATCCTATCGCTGCCACGAGCCCGCTGACGATGGAGACGAACATGCGGTAGGTAGTGAGCGAAGTCCGTTCATCGTGATCCAGTGTCAGCTCCGGCGTCAGCGCAGTATAGGGGCAAATGACAACGGTGACGGCGGTGTCATATATGATGTAAACAAGCGCGAAGTAAATGGACAGGAGCAGCTGGTTCTCAATGGGTGGCACAATCCACATCAGGGCGAAGGCGACACCGTAGGGGATGGCTCCAAAGAGCAGGTAGGGTCGCCGGCGCCCCCAACGGGTGCGCGTTCGGTCCGAAAGCAGTCCTACCAGAGGATCGTTGACCGCGTCCCAGAGACCGCCGACCAGGACAGTGACGCCGGCCAGCGCCGGGTCGAGGTGGGCCACGTCGGTGAGGAAGAAGAGATACCAGAACGGGACGATGGTTCCTGGCCCCATTGAGTTGGCCAGATCTCCCACCGCGTAAGTCACTTTGGCCGAGAAGGAGAGTCTCTCACCGTTTGAGCTTGCGGGCTGAGTCACGCTTGAGATGGACATGGCTTGCTCCTTGTGGATGAATAAGCCACCGCCTGGAAGGAGACAACGAAGACGACGTTCCGAGACTCTCTCGAACGGCACTCCCGTCGCCCACGCAATTAGCAGTTTGTAGCTGCCCCGCTTAGGCCCCTGCTCTACAGGAAAACCCCTTGGGGTGCTGTCCATTCCTGCCCGCCGGGGCAACCAATCGCAACTCGGATCAGCCAGGGCCGCGAGTCCTCTCATCTGCAGGACGCGCCCCAGTATACTGCGAGTCTATCCAAAGGGCAACTTTCAGTCGCAGAATCAGCCAAGGCCGGGGAGAACTCCCCGGCCCCAGGTGCTGCTCCAAAGATCTGCCGTCACTCCGATCCAGCAGGTACAATCCTGCTACGGGTATCCCGGCGGACAGCTGCCATCGATGATACAGGGATCACTCAGGACGGACTGGACCTCAATCACCGGGACCCGCACCGTATCGCCCGGATTGGGGTCGGCGTACTCATACGCACACCACGGTCCTTCCCCCGTCGTGATCACCGCAAACGAGGTGTAGTGCCAGGTGGCGCTGCCAAAGTCCCTCAGATCTATCGCGTGCCAGCCATCGAAGTGCTCCACCCAGTCATACACGGGCTCGCCCCACTTCCCCCACCACTCGGTCTGAGGGTCATCGTGCACGCCCACACAGATCCCCACAGGTGGGTCACCGCAGCCTTCCCACTGCGGAGAGCCCATAAGATCCACACCCGAGCACCCACACTCGTCCCACTCCGTACCCACCTGCTCGTAGGTCTGCCACTTCACCGCCCACTGGGCACCCCAGTGGGTAGGGACCCTCACCTGGTAGGCGGGCATATCCCACTCGCTATCGCGCGACGGCACCTGGTCGCAGCAGTGATCCTGCCACGGTGGACACGCCTCCTCCGGAGAGACAAACCGCGGGCCGTTGTGCGGCTTGCCCCACGAGGAGGTCTCGTAGATGTGCGTCACCGAGGTCCCACAGGCCATGGCGGGGATGGGTCCATAGGCATGGTTCGCGCCTACGTTCCAATCCCGCTCGTCGAAGTCCCAACAGATAGCGGGATAGCCCCCGAGATCATCCCCCTCCGTTTGGTCCAGCCGGCGCCAGCGCAGCCCGATTCGGTAGTCGCGAATATCCCCTGGTTGAGGATCTTCCCCAGGCTCTCGCTCCGGGAACATCGCCACGTCCGACCAGCAACCCTGCGAGAAACCCGGTCCGTTGGGCGCACACAGCCCGGGCGGCGTGTACGCCGGGTAGTCCTGAAGCGTCAGACGACCCGGTTCGCCGGATTCATACGGATCTGGCAGCGGCGCCCCCATCGCCACCAACCATCTGGGGAAGGGATCCACCTGCACCCGATGGGGCGGCACGCGCGCCGAGACCCACAACTGGAATCCCCACTGATCCTCGTTCTCACAGCCCACTCCTCCACCGTCGTAGGTGGGAGTGCAAGGGGGATCGGGCTCCTCTCGCTGCCGAGCGAAGCTCCAGTCCTTCCGTCCGCATCGACGGCCCCCAGCGTATTCTCCGCAATCCATCAACCCGTGCCACGCGAACCAACCCCGAGCCATCGGATTTGACCACAAAGACTTGTGTCAGCCAACGATCCTCCCCTCTCGCCGTGAAGGCCAGTCGTGTTCCATCCGCCGACCAGGCGATTCTACCGATCCGGCCAGTAGACAAGGGAAGCCGCATACGCTGCCCACTCGCTAACTCAAGGACACAAATCGCTCTCCGTCCTTCACACGGTATGGCGATTCGCTCGCCATCAGGTGACCAGGCGAAGCTCACCCCCACATCTTCCGCAACACGCCTGAGATTGGCACCTCCAGCGCTTGCAACGCAGAGAGAAGGTTCTCCGTGAACCCACCTGCACCTGAAAGCTAGTTCGCCTCCCTCCGGCGACCAAGTGGGGGCGGTCCCCCATCCCAGTTCGGTCCACTGCTGCACCTCGCACATCTCTTCGTGATAGATGCAAGCGGTATCTAGCGCAAATATCTCCTCGTCGTCGGCGGTCCATTCCTCGCTTGGCCACCTGGGGAAGGCCAGCCACCTCCCGTCGGGAGACCAGGCGGGCTCTCCATTGTTCACATCCCCGTCGGTCAACTGACGAATCACACTCCCGTCCCTGCTGACAATGAAGATGGAAGACCAATTCTCCAGTTTGTGCGCCCCCGAGAAGGCTAGATACTCCCCGTCAGGCGACCAGTCTATTGCCCCGCCTACAACGACGTAGCGAGTTGCTGCAAGTTCGGACATTTCCCAACCATCAGCAGACATCAGACAGAGCACCCGAGGACGGTCCCAGTATGGCGAAGGATGGCACTCGGCAAACATCGAGCCGTTCGGACCCAGGAAACAAGGCAATTCATCGTCCCCGATCCTCGGAGATGATTCGGGACACACGAAGACCAATGTTCTCCCGTCCGGTGACCAGGCGAAATCCGAGCCCTCTGCTCTATCGCTGATTCTCCATACCCACCGCCCGTCAGGCGTGCACACATAGAGACCATCCTCGCTCAGGAAATAGAGCGGTTCCTCCACAGCAGCAGGCGGTGACTCCGTTGGCACGAACTTCGAGGTCAGAGCCAGCGAAGCAGTAGGAGTGGGCAGCGCGATCTGCGTCTCCGCTGGCGATGGTGAAGGGACTGATGGTCTCTCGCCACGTACCCAGCAGCCGGCCAACAGTGCGGCTATCACGACCAGAAGAAACGAAGTCATTCTCCGGCTCCAAAGCTTCATTCGTCAATCTCCTGAGATCATACTGATCGGTGCACAACTTTCCGAAATTCCGGCAAAATGAGAATGCACCAAACAGATCATGTGCTGGGTTTGTCGTGCGCGCTTGGACGGCGCTGAGGCGCCTACTACAATTAGCCTGCCGGTCGAGCGTCGCCCTGAGCCTGTCGAGGGGTGTATGCTTCGGTATGCCCGGCTGCGCCGGGCTACTCAGCACGGCGTCGAGACCAAGCAGTCGGCGTGGTCTCAATACGGGCTCTCAGCCCTACTCGACCGACGCTCGCCGAAACCCCTGAGCCTTAGCCTGAGTAGTAACCTCCAATAAGGTACAGCTTCTTCACTTTCATATGTTCGATTGCTAGGCTTAAGGCCTGGGAGGCTCATAGCGTGCAACCAGCCACTTGTAGTCATTGGCAGCGCTCAGCGAGCTCTGAAAATGCTCCCAGGTGTAGTATTCGAGATCGTCGTCGTAGGGATTGTACACCTGTACCCACTGCCAACGTTTGCCTGCGCTCCACTGCCCGGCATCGCTCATTCCGGTTACCACCACCCAATGAGATACTGTATGCACACCCTTCGCCTCGTCGGCAGTGAGCAGCCTGTTATCACCACCGTCGATCTCGACCAGGGCGACGGGATAGCTGCCTTCCCGAATTGCGCTGCGTAGGGTCTGAGCATCCACACTCCCCTCCGCTCGAACATCGCCGACGAAACCCTTGTAGTGCTGGACAATGCTCCGCAGTTCCTTTGCCGTAGTCATGTTGGGGTCCACTTGTGGCAAGTCCTCCACCGCCCTGTCCCATACGTCCTGCGCCGTCAGCGTTGGGTATGCAGTCCGCAGAACCACAGTCAGTGCAACCACACCGCAGGAGTTTGGATGCACTAGCCCTTGGACGAAGCTGTCGACCCCTTCAGAGCCCCTAACGTTGGCCAGATCACTGGGGACGTCAGCACGCGGCTCAAACTGGACGCCGGGCGGCTCCACCTTTTCATCGAAGTCGTCCGTGTTCGGGGGAGGAGGTGGCGGGATCAGACCTGGCGGGCTGCGTCGGTCATCCACAACGACGGCGTCACCGTCGTCATCCCAATCCACCCACGGTATTCCTGCCAGATTCCGGGCGGCGGTGTCGTCCTGCTCTTCGAACACATCCGCCACACACAGCAACAGGCGCCCCAGCGCCCTTAGCCCTTGGGCCACCTGTGTGCCTTGCAGCCTCACGCGCCCAAGCATCTCATCAAGTTGCGCGCGGCTGATCCCCTCCCAGACCCCGACATCCAGGCTCACCAGGGCGCTCTGCAGCCGGTATCCGATCTCAACCAGGCGATCACCCCAAACGAGGAGCCGTCGGCCGGCTTTCCTCACCTTCTGGGTATCAATTCGAATCCGCGACTTAGCCCTCATAGGATACGCTCCGTGACCCGCTTAGGCCTCTCTCACCAGAGCACGCTTGAAGGCACCGAGCAGCCCTGTGCCTCGCCTGCGCCTCTCGGCCATGTACGGCAGGTAGTTAGCCGCCAGGCTCCGCACAGACTCCCCCAACGGTCCCTCGTCGGTCAAGACGAAGGGCATCTGAGTGTTCACCGCCGTCTCCGCCACCACCGCGTCGTGCGGGATCGTGGCCACCTTCGGCAGCCCCACCTCCCGCGCAATCTCCTTCTCGCCCAGCCCGAAGTCTCCGCTGTAGCGCGTGATCACCAGCTTGAACTTGGAGAGATCCCCAAAGTGATGCTTAAGCGCCGGCAGTGCATTGGAGACATCCACCACCGCTGTCCAGATGGGCGGTACAGTCACCAACACCTCATTAGCCGCCTCGATCGCGGCCCGGTGCAGGGGACGGGTAAAGTCCTGCCCCACATCGATCACGACGAACGCATAGAGCTGTCGTGCCACCTCGGTAATCCGCCGCCCCATCGTTAGGATGGTCTGTCGATGGCGAAACTCCTCCGCGTCCGCCTGCGTCGGTGAGTAGAGACCTGGCAGCAGGTCAAGCTGGCTCTCCTCCCCCCAGCGGGCCAGATAGTTCCGTAGGAGAACCGGTGTGATCGCCCCCTCCCCCTGCTGTCCCCAGCGGGAGGCCACGCCAACGATCAGATCGAACAGCCCCCGCTCCAGCAGGGGCCAGCCGTACCTCTGGGCGTGGTCCACGTTGGCAGTGAACCCCAGCATGGTGTGCGCATCCCCCTTGGCCATGTCAAGATCCAGCAAACACGTCGGCTGGTTGCCCAACTGGGCGTGTGAAAGCGCCACCGCCAGGTTGACGGCCAGCGTGGTGCGGGTGGACCCTCCACCCTTGGGCACCCAGACAGTGACCACTCGCTCCTGCCAGGCCTGCAGCCGCGAGGAGGGCACGGGCCGCGCCTTGACCTCCCCCGCCTGCCGCTCCCGCTCCGCCTCCTCCACCGCCTGCCCGAGCAGCTTCACCGCCTTGTTGCCCTGGTAAGCATCCATTGGCAGCGTGACAAAGCCCTTAGCGCCAGCCGCGACCATCGCCCGTCCGTCATCTGATGTCGCCTCCACCCACCCCACCACCGGGACGGGGCGGTCGACGTGGAGCAGAAGATCCATGACCATCTGCGGGCGGTACCCTGTCACCTGGGGGCACAAGAGGACCGCGTCCGCCTCCAGGTTGACCGCATCGTCGAAGACCCGCTGGGCATCCTGCTGGGCAGAAAGGATCACGATCCCACTCCCCTGCAGGCAGTGTTCCAGTGCCTGCACATCGGCGTAGTTGTAGAAGCCGACAACGATGTTCAGTCCTTCAGCACGTCTCAGGACAGGCCTCTCCTCCTCACCCATACTCTACTCCCCTCCGATCTCCCCCAACCCGGGCCGGTCTTCGAAGAACCTCTCCACGAAGTCATCCCAGGTGAAACCATCACTCGCCCCACCGGCCGTCACCGCCCGGGCAGGCAGATTCAACGCCCCGTTATGGAGTGCGAAGCTGAGCACCTCCGCCTGC
>JASFWK010000109.1:0-7325 GCA_050049355.1 Anaerolineae bacterium
GGAATGTCAAATGGCGTGAAGCACTCCCCTCGAGCTTGGAGATTGCTCCAGAGGGCAGTTGTCACCAGTCTCGTCAGCTCGGGGCCGGTGGCGCTCGTATCTATCCGCCACGATGGATTCCTGCGCAAGTTCCAGGTTCCTCAATTATTGACGTCTCTCCCTCGTTCCACTATAATGAACACGAGGGGCGCTGCCTCGCTGAGGTCCCCCCGCCGTACCCTGACGGAGCAAAGTGAATGATCCCTTGGGTTCGACTTCGTTCCTATCTCAAATGGCTTCGACCTGGTCTGGGGGTGAAGCGCTGGCTGGTGGTCATGGCCTTCGGGATTGCGCTGCTTGCTCTTGGAATGGGGACCTTGCTCGGGCAAATCCACCGGCTTTCTATCATCTCCTATTACCTGTCATTAGGCTTCCTCCCCGGCTGGGCAAGGACGCTGGCCTTCGGCATAGCGGGGGGGCTGCTGATCTTGGTCAGCCTGGCAGGGCTCAACCGCGTACTCCTCGCTCCGTTTGCTCGCCACGATGGGTCCATGGTAGAGGCCCTCTACCGACATCGCCAACGAGAGCGGGGCCCGAAGGTAGTCGCCATCGGCGGGGGCCACGGGCTGGCGACTCTGCTGCGCGGCCTGAAGAACTACACCTCCAACATCACCGCTATCGTCACGGTTGCTGATGACGGAGGAAGTTCCGGTCGTTTGCGGCGGGCCCTGGGGGTCCTCCCCCCTGGTGACTTCCGCAACTGTATTGCGGCGCTAGCTGACGATGAGGCGCTCATCACCAAGCTCTTTCAGTATCGCTTCCGCGCCACTGCGGAAAGGAGCGGGCTTGATGGGCACAGCTTCGGCAACTTGTTCATCACCGCGATGGCCGAGGTGGCTGGCTCCTTCGAACGTGCTGTCTTGGAGTCAGGCCGCGTGCTGGCGATCACGGGCCAGGTCCTCCCGAGTACTCTGGAGAGTGTGACGTTGGTGGGAGATCTGCGGGCCGAGCCCGCTCGTGTGGATCGGGTAGCGGGCGAATCTCGCATCACTGAATCGGGGGGAGCGATCGAGCGCGTCTACCTGGAGCCTGACGACGCACCAGCCTACCCCGAAGTGGTACGGGCCATTCTGGAGGCGGACCTCATTGTGGCCGGCCCGGGGTCGCTCTATACGAGCGTCCTGCCCAACCTGCTGGTGCGACAGATCGCTCAGGCGGTGGCCGCCACGCGGGCGGTACGGGTCTTCGTCTGCAACGTAGCCACGCAGCCGGGGGAGACCGACCGCTACGGCGTTGGTGACCACGTGGCGGCGCTGGTGCGGCATGTGGGAGAGGGACTCCTCCCTGTCGTCCTGGCGAATGACAACTTCGAACACGCGCATGCCCTCCCGCCGGACGTCGAGCCAACACGGGTTGATGCACGAGCTGAGGTTTCCTTCGAGCTTCATACCGCTGACTTGGTGGATCCCACTCGCCCCTGGCGCCACGACAGCGGGAAATTGGCCAGGGCACTGATGAGACTGTTGGAAGAGCGGTAGCGGGCATTCCACTGCCCCGTCTTCTGGTCGTAAACCAGCCACGAACAGACCAACTACAAATCAACAAGGAGGGAAATTGTGACCACACTAGTCGGTATCAATGGCTTCGGCCGCATCGGACGTCAGACCTTCAAGGCAATCCGTGACCTCTACGACGGGGAACTGGAGGTAGTGGCTGTCAATGACCTCTATCCCACCGACATCCTGAGCCACTTACTCAAGTACGACTCCAACTATGGCCGCTTCGAGGCACCAGTGAGGGCTCGCGAGGATGCCTTGATCGTCGACGGGGAAGAGATCCGGTTCTTTGCCGAGCGGGACCCGGCGAGCCTGCCCTGGGGGGACTTGGGCGTGGAGATCGTTGTTGAGTCCACCGGTGTCTTCCGCGATGGCGAGAAGGCCGCCGCCCACATCGACGCAGGGGCACGCAAGGTCATCATCACCGCACCCGCAAAGCCGTCAGATAGCGTCGACCTGACGGTGGTGCTGGGAGTCAACGATGATCAGTATGACCCAGCCCACCATCACATCCTCTCCAATGCCTCCTGCACGACCAACTGCCTGGCGCCGGTGGCCAAGGTCCTCAACGATACCTTCGGCATTGAGTATGGGCTTATGACCACCATTCACTCATACACCACCACCCAGCGCATCCTCGATCTGCCCCACAAGGACTTCCGTCGGGCCCGTGCAGCTGCACTCAATATCATCCCCACCACGACCGGCGCCGCCAAAGCGATCGGGCTGGTGCTGCCGGAGCTGGACGGTAAGCTCAACGGTATGGCGTTCCGTGTGCCTACCTCAACCGTCTCGATCATCGATCTGGTCGTGCTGCTCGAGGAGTCGATCAGCGTTGAGGGGATAAACGAGGCCATGAAGGCGGCGGCCCGGGGACCGATGGAGGGCATTCTGGGCTACTCGGAGGAGCCGCTGGTCAGCGTCGATTTCAAGGGCGATGACCGCTCGTCCATCTTCGACGCACCCAGTACGATGGCTATGGGCGATAGCTTCTTCAAGGTCCTCTCCTGGTACGACAACGAGTGGGGCTACTCGGTCCGCGTGGCTGACTTGGCCAAGCTGATCGCAGACAAAGGGCTCTAGTACGGGGCGGCTAAGTGAACAAAGGGGAGCGAAGGGAGTGAGTAGATGAGGGTTGCCTCGTTTACTCGCTCTCGTTTGCTTTCCTCAGAGGATGGAAGGTGATGAAGAAAACCGTCCGTGATGTGGACGTATCCGGGAAGCGGGTCCTGATGCGGGTAGACTTCAACGTCCCGCTCGCTGACGGTTCGGTCGCCGATGACACCCGCATCCGCGCTGCCCTGCCCACCATTGAGGTCCTACTGGAGCGCAACACCGCGCTCATCCTGATGTCGCACCTGGGTCGCCCGAAGGGGGAGGTGGTCGGCGAACTGCGGCTGGATCCGGTCGCCAAGAGGCTGAGCGAACTCCTGGGTCGGCCGGTGCGGAAGCTGGATGACTGTGTGGGCCCAGAAGTTGAGTCTGTCTGCATGGGACTCCAGTCCGGTGAGGTGGTTCTGCTGGAGAATACCCGTTTCCACCCGGGTGAGAAGGCAAACGACCCCGCCTTCGCTGCCCGGTTGGCCTCGCTGGGCGATCTGTACGTCAATGATGCCTTTGCAGCCGCTCATCGTGCTCATGCCTCGACCGAGGGAGTGGCCCACGCCATGCGAGCAGGGGGCGGCCAGGCGGTGGCAGGCTTCCTAATGGAGCGGGAACTGGAGGCGTTGGGCCAGGTGGTGGAGAATCCCGAGCGCCCCTTTGTTGCCATCCTGGGTGGGGCGAAGGTGTCCGATAAGATCGGTGTCATAGAGCGTCTGCTCACGCAGTGCGACCGACTGCTGATCGGCGGTGGAATGGCCAACACGTTCTTCGAAGCGATGGGATTCGAGATGGGGGATTCGCTTGTCGAGGAGGATGAGTTGGAGAGAGCCCGCGCACTCCTGGAGCGGGGGAAGAGTCGGTTAGTGCTGCCAGTGGACGTGGTCATGGCGGACGCTCTTGCGAATGATGCCAACACTCGGATCGTGGCGCCCGATCAGGTCTCCCCCGGCTGGCGGGTGCTGGACATAGGCCCCAAGACGGTCACCACCTTCGAGTCGGCCCTTGGTGGTGCCCGGACCGTGCTTTGGAACGGTCCGCTGGGGGTCTTCGAGATGGCGAAGTTTGCCCAGGGCACCTTTGCTTTGGCAGAAACTGTGGCCCATCTTGACGCCATCACCGTCGTCGGCGGTGGCGATTCTGCGGCGGCGGTCCGCCAGAGCGGACTGGCCGGGCACTTCACCCACGTTTCCACCGGGGGTGGAGCCGCCTTGACGCTGCTGGAGGGGAAGCCGGTGCCGGGCGTCGCGGCTCTCGATGATCGGTGAGTACGAGTGTGAAGCGGCAAGTGCCCGCCAGCTATCTGGGAGGGGACGGTGGGTGGATAAGGGAGGAGTGAAGCGCCTTCTCTTCGGAAGGAGCCGCCCGCTGCGGTGGGTGGTGCCGGTATTGGTGCTGCTGGGCCTGACGATCCTCCAGTGGCGGGTGCCCAACTGGGCCGATCGGGCCGAGGCATGGACGGTGGACGTCCGCTTTCGGCTGCGCGGGGAGGAGGATCCGCGCTTCCCCATCTTCGTTGTGGCGCTCGACGAGTCCTCCTTCCAGATGCTGGGGGATTTGCACGGGGAGAACATCCGCACGTGGCCCCGCACCCGCTGGGCAGAGCTGGTTGAGCAGATCGCCGCCGGTGAGCCTCGGGTTATCGGACTGGACGTCATCTTTGACACTCCCGGTTGGGACGAGGGCGGAGACGGGGCGCTGGCCGACGCACTGGCGGAGGCTGGAACCGTGGTTCTGGCATCCCACTTCGACCAGTCGGAGGTTGCTCAACGCAGCTCCAGAACGCTCAGTGAACCCCTGCCGCTTCTCGGCGAGGCAGCTGCCGCGGTGGGGGTTAACAGTCTTCCAGTTGATGCCGACGCAGCTATCCGCCGCGTGAGCCTCCTGTGGCCCTGGGGCGACAGAACCCAGCCAGCTTTCTCCCTGGTGACCGCTGCTCTCTTTTCCGGCGAGCCTGTGGATGTGGGCCGTGCCGACCTGGGAACTGACGCCAGCCTGCCCGTTCACTTCCGAGGACCGGAGGGGACCTTCCAAACGATCTCGATGTACCGTCTCCTCCTGGAGGACGCGGATGAGGCTGTAGATCCAGGGATCTTCCAGGATGCCATCGTGCTGGTAGGCTACACGACCCAGCTGGAGCAGGACCTCCACCCGGCCCCCTTCGGGGGGGAGAGCGGGATGGCTGGAGTAGAGATTCACGCTAATGCGGTGGACACGCTGCTGGCGGGGGATTGGCTCCACCGTCCGCCGACGTGGCTTCCGATACTGCTGGTGGGAATCGCGGGATTGGGCGCGTTGTTGGCCCTGAACATGCGCCAGCCGGGCCTGGGCGTGGTGGTGTTGCTCGGAGGCATCGTGATCTACTCGGCGGTGGGTGTGGGGCTGTTCATCGGATCGGATTACCTCCTGCCGCTGGTCGCACCGCTGGTGTCGGCCGTGGCGGTCGGCGGCACGTCGTTGGCTGAGCGGATGGTCTTCGCTGAGCGCGACAAGCGTCGGCTGCGGCGCAGGTTCGCCGGAGTGATGTCTCCTGAGCGGCTCGAGGCGGTGCTGGATGAGTGGGAAGCGCTGCTGGAGGACGAGCGTCCACAGAAGAGGGCGGCAGTCCTCTTCGCTGACGTGCGCGGTTTCACCAGAGCTACTGAGTCCCTTATGCGTCAGAGTCGGAGCCCCGAGATGGTACGCTTCCTCAGCGCGTATCTGGACGCGATGGCGGAGGCGGTCTTCGCCGAGGGAGGCGTTATCTACGACGTGGTGGGTGACGGCCTTATGATCCTGTTTGGCGTGCCGGAACCCTTTCCCGACTACGCGCTGCGAGCGGTAAGGGCGGCGGTGCGCATGGCGCGCGCGACTGAGAGTCTGCAGGAGGTCTGGCCTCAGCGCGATCGGCGCCCTCTGGGGATGGGGATCGGTGTCCACTGTGGATCGGTGGTGGACGCCGTCGTGGGCCGGGGACGCAGAATGGAGTACGCCGTGATCGGCGATCCGGTCAACACGGCAGCCCGCATTGAGGCGCACTGCAAGGTGGCCATGGAGATCCCTCGTCCCCCGGGAGGAGAGGTGCCGGAGAGGGTGACCATCCTGCTCAGCGCCGACCTCTACGAAGAGGTGCGTGAACACGTGCTGGTGGACGAAGGGGTGCCTCCCTTTAGGGCGCGCGGGAAGTCGGAGCCGCTGGGCGTCGTGCGGCTTCTGGGGTTGAAGGAGGAGCCTCCGTACGGGTAAACTTCGACTGCGGAATCCGCCGCGTTTCATGTAGCTGTTCACCTTGTTGCTTGCCTATCGCTCAACGTTCTCAGTCTCAAGGAGGTGTCCGATGCGCAGAGGCAGATGGAAGGTCTTGACACTGGTTGCCCTGGTGGGGCTGGTCACAGGTTGCGGTGGCGGTGCGGCTGCGCCGTCGCCGACAGCGGAGGAGACGGCTCTACCGACGGCGGTGCCCACGCCACGGGGCCCACAGGCGACCGTGGTTGACTTGATCAACGAGGTGGACGCCCACGCGCTGCCGGAGGAGGACTGGGTGGATGCGCTGGTGGATATGGTCATCTACCTGGGTGGCGAGGTATGGGCAAGAGAGGCGTCTACGGCGCGGGTGGATGTGGAGGAGGGACTGGTGCGGGTGGCACCGAATACGATCTTCACCTTCGGCCAGCCCGAGCCAGACACGCTGGAGTTGGAGCTGGATGAGGGGCAGGTGTGGGTGGATGTCGAGGGACTTGCACCCGGTGAGACCTTCGAGGTGGAAACGCCGGCGGCGGTGGCGTCTGTGCGGGGGACACGGTTCGGGGCGAGGGCGGCGGCGGATGGGACCACAATCGTCTCGACGCAGGTGGACACGGTGACGGTTGCTGCAGCGACGCAAGTAGTGACGGTGACGGCAGGCTATCAGACGACGGTGGTGCCGGGCGACCCTCCGGCCGCGCCTCAGCCGATGTCAAACGAAGAGCAGGTACGGTGGGGCATGGCGGTGGGGTCGGAGCTGGACATGGCACTGCCGGCTGTCGGCGACTCCCATGTGTTGACGGCCACAGGCTTCTACTTTCACAACTTCGATTGGTCGCCTGACGGGGCCTACTCTGTCATGTCCTACTATCATCCGTTCACAGAGGCTTACACGAACACCTTCTATGACGCGAGGGCTGGCACAACCATCCCGTCCCCGCTGCCGAGGAATGTGAATGGGGTCCTCTTCAATCCGGCGGGGGACGGTCTGGCTTACCAATCCTGGGGGAGTGACTACAGCTCTTCCTCCATCTGCACGGCCGGGATAGATGGATCCAACCCCTCCTGTTTCGGCGGGGACGCCGTCTACGGGTGGCCATTCTGGTCGCCCGACGGGGAGTGGGTGGTTTTCTACTCCAATCGGCGCACGATGGGCGGTGGCCCACTACTCAGCCTTCCAGGGCCCGGTCACGAAGACCCCGGTCGGGTGGTTCATCCTCTGGATGCTGGCACTGAGCAGGCTGACGACGACGCTTTCAATCTCTTCAGAGCCCGTCCCGATGGGAGCGACATGACTCCATTGACCTTCGACGAGGGAGGGAATAACATCCGCCAGGCCTGGTCACCGCAGGGCGACTCCATCGCCTTTGTCTATGCCGCTGAATACATGGGACCGGGCGACGTG
Organism: Anaerolineae bacterium; assembly: GCA_050049355.1. Lineage (GTDB taxonomy): Bacteria > Chloroflexota > Anaerolineae > B4-G1 > DUEL01 > JASFWK01. The sequence goes on from JASFWK010000109.1 coordinate 7,264, forward strand.
TGGGTGATGAATGCGGATGGTTCCGACGCGCGCATGCTCTTTGACGGTATCTACGGGAACGG
>JASFWK010000110.1:0-7302 GCA_050049355.1 Anaerolineae bacterium
CCACATCCAATAGGGGGTCCCCCACCCAAACGATTATACATCGAAAAGAGCTCAGCGCAAAACGTCGCCCAAGTATTTCTATAGTCGAATGAACACGCGCGCGGCGGCGGTTTCCTTGCGGCAGTGTCAAACGGCGGGATCGCCTGATCAGCCATTCTTTGTCCAGATCTCAGTGGTGATGGGACGCGCTCACGGGGTGCCCTCCGTTTGCTCGGTGTAGAACTTGTAGGCGTCCTCCACGGTTCGCAACTTCCAGGCTGCTTCCATAGGGATGCAGATGCCCATTTCCTCCAGCCGGAGCATCATCTCTACCAGCTGGATCGAGTCGGCCAACAGATCTTCTGTGAAGGAAGCATCAGGCACCACCTGCTCCTCGTCCACGTCTAACTCCTCCGCCACGATCCTGCGGAACTCCTCGAGGGTTATCCTCCGTTTTGTCACCGATCTTCCTCCCCCAGCTGCTCAAGTGCCATCTGGCGTAACCGAAATTTCTGGGGCTTCCCGGTGGACGAACGTGGAAAGTCCTCCACAAAGCGCACCACTTGGGGTATCTCGTAGGTCTCCAGAGTTCCCCGGCCTTTCTCCCGTACGTCGTGGGGGCTCAGCTTGGCACCCTCCTCTGGAATGACGAAGGCCCACACCTCCTCGCCGCCCAATTCGCTCGGTATTCCCAGTACCGCTACCTCACGGATGTCTGGGTGGGCAGCCAGCTGGCGCTCGACCTCCGTGGGATAGATGCTTCGACCGCCGCGAATGATGACGTCCTTCTTCCGGCCCACGATCCGCAGATACCCTTGCTCGTCCATCACCGCCAGGTCCCCGGTGTGATACCAGCCCTCGCTGTCCACTGCCTCCTCTGTTAGCTCTGGTGCGCCCCAGTAGCCCTCCATCACGCTCTCCCCTCGAACGGCCAGCTCCCCTACCTCCCCCCGCGGCAGGGGCTCTCCCTCTTCATCGAGGATACGCACGTCGATGCCAGGCATCGGCTGACCCACCGTCTCCGCCTGCAAGTCGTCGGGGTCGCCCAGGCTCGTGGCGGCGATTCCGCCGCCCAACTCGGTGGCCCCAAAGCCGATGTGCATTGCGCAGCCGAAGCGCCGCTGCACCTCCCGCGCCAGGTCTGGCGGACAGGGAGCGGAGCCAGTGCCGCAGATGAGTAAGGAGGAGAGGTCATATTGGTCAACATCGGTCAAGCGGAGCATGATCGCCAGGGCTGTCGGCACCGCTATCAGTACGGTGACTCGCTCCTGCTGGATCAACTCGAGGGCCTCTGTCGGGTGGAAGTATGGCTGAATCACCAATGTATCTCCCATCAGCAGTGCCTGGAGAAAAGCCTCGATGCCAGTGACTGTGTGGAAGCCGACAGTGGATAGGAAGACCTGCGGGCGCCCGGCCGCCCTCAGAAGCCGTTCGCGATAGCGCATAAGAGCCCATCCCATTCGGGGAAGCTGATCCAAAGTGGGGCGCCGGCTCCAAAGCTCCCGCAGTTTGAGGCTGGCGACGACAGGGGCGATGAGACTGCGATGGGCGTGCATTGCTCCCTTTGGGGTGCCGGTGGTTCCGGAGGTGTAGAGGATGGCCAGAAGATCGTCCGGGGTCACTTCGGGCGGTGGGAGTGGCTCCTCAACTCCCAAGCTATCCAGCTCTCCAGCCAAGGAGAGGTCGGATGAGTCGGTTACCACCAGCAATGTGGCTTCGGGCAGGGTCTCGCAGACCTGTACTGGAGGCGGTTCCCGCGTCACCAGCAGGGCGGGAAGGGTCTGTTCTATCACCCTTGACACCCGCTGGGGACGGGCTCTCGGATCCAGGGGTACCGCGACGGCGCCTCGTTCTGCTGCGGCGAAGAAGAGGGTGACGAACTCGACGCCAGGGGGAAGCAGGAAAAGTACCCGATCCTCGTGGCCCACCCCAACCTGGCCGAGTGAAGCGGCGGCGCGGTCCACCTGCTCCTGAAATTGCCCGTAGGTCAGCCGCAGCGAGCCGCAGACCAGCGATTCCTGTTCGGGGCGATCCTCCGTGATCCGCCGCAGAGCCTGCCCCATTGTCATCTGGGTGGTCAGCGTCGGTGTAGCCATTCTTCTTTCGGACCTAGAGGGTCAGTTGATAGACTCGAAAGTGCTTATACAGCTCCGCGCCTAGTCGTTGGGCAGCCAGGTTCACCATCACATTGTACTCGGAAGTCACCGAGCCATCAAGCCACTCGTACCCCCCAGCGAGGAAGCCGCGCAGAACCGCCATGTACAGTAGGGCATCGATTCCCCGCAAGCGGTAGGATTCCAGCACGCCCATCAGTTTGAAGGTCACGACTTCGATCTGTTGGACTAGCCGGCCCACGCGGAGCCAGTTGAAGGGGAGGAGGCGGCCATTGAGGTGGATCAGCACCTGGTTTATGTCTGGCACCGCCACGCAGAACCCGACTGGTCGTCCATCTACCTCTGCGATGAGGGCCAGGTTCGGGTCAATGAACCGCTTCAGCTTCCCCGCCATCTGCCGGAATTCCGCCTCTGGCATCGGTACGTGGTCGGGCATGTGGGTCAGGGTTTCGTTGAACAACCGGTGGGCGATGCTGATCTCCCGATCCCACTTCTCCAACTGGATCTTGCGGACCGTGGCGCCGCCGATACGTTGGGCAGCCTCCGCCACTCGCCGCAGCTCGGCAGGCAGAGCATTCAGGTCCTCCCCGATCTGCGAGCGGAACGCTCGGTAGGCATAGAGATCCTGATGCTTCTCCATCCCGTAGCGTTCCATAAACTTGGCGTAGTATGGCGGGGTGTGGGATTCCAGCATCACCGGCGGACAGTCGGCGCCGTCGACAAGGACGCCTGGTTCCATGCTGTTGCTGAAGTTCATGGGTCCGCGCATTCTCTCTGCACCCCGCTCCCGCAGCCACGCAGCAGCTGTATCCAATAGCTGCGTCGCCACCGAGTAATCCCGAACGACCTCAAAGAAACCGAAGCCTCCCACCGGCTCGCCCAGGTGTTCCACAACCCAGTGATCGTAGAAGGCGGCAATTCTTCCTACCACCTTTCGTCCCTGCCGGGCAAGAAACAGGGCCGCGTCGGCATGTTGAAAGAAAGGGTTGTGCTGCGGGTGCAGCGTGCTCAACTGCTCGGTGATCAGCGGCGGCACCCAGTTGGGATCGCCGCGGTAGATACGCCAGGGAAAGCGCACAAAGGTTCGCCGGTCCAGACGGCCGCTCACTGGTCGGATGACAAGTTCTGACATGGTCCCTACCCCCTCCTGCTCTCAGCGGATTGCCGCTTGGGGCTGTTGTGGAAGGAAGCCCGCGTCTGAGTTGCCAGGTCTTCATGGCTCGTCCTCGCTGACGAGCGGATGTATCACCGACTGCGCTCCCACACCGCTACCTGGGTGAACGCAACTCGAACCTCTCCCCCTTCAAGGCGGCTCGCCCACAATCCCACGTCTCCGGCGGGTCCCATGTCGTCCGGAAGCGAGCCAGCGTACTCGTCGTTGACCCAGAAATGACAGGTGCCGCCTGCGCAGGAGAGGCGAAGCCGGTTGGCGGCCCGGCCTCGGCGGATGTGGGGAAACTGGTGCCACTCTAGCAAGGGGACCTCCGTATGGCCTTCCATCCGCACCACCGACAGGTAGCCATCTGCACTCACTGCAAAGACGGCGTATCGATCGGAATCCTGAGCACGGAAGGCCAGGCCGTATCCGTTCAACCTCCCGCTGCTCAGGGGGGCTGCTGTCGCCTCTAGTGTGAACGAGCCCACTGGTCGGTCCAGTAAGTGGACCGCTTGGCCGCCAGGCGGCGGAACTCGCAGGAGGAGCTCGTCGCGCGATTGCCAGGTCGCAGGCGCGGCGGGGCGAGGGTCGTTCCACCCCGCGCCCACGCCGACCGCGAGTACGAGGCCTCCGGTCAGCGGCAGAGTGAGCGCAAGCAAGGTCCCCCTCCAGAGCCAGCGGGGTGGGCCGCATTCATATGCCACGGCCTGGCCCCTCCAACATCTGCCGCAACCGGGACCTCAACGGCCAGTATCTCTTGGTCATAATGACCGTCTTGGTGCACTCCCGAGCTACCGTCTCCGGTATGGAGCCGAAGAGCCGCTGCTCAAAGATACCCCCTGCGGTGGCGCCGATCATGACCAGATTGTGGTCTCCGGACTCTTGCAGGATGCCTGTGGCAACGTCCCCAGCGCGCACGACCCGTCGGTTCAGGGGATACTTGTAGTGATCGGCCACGTCGGCCAGCACGCGCTCGGCTCGGACCAACTCCACCTCATCGGCGACTTCCGACACAACGTGCACCAGTGTGATCACCGAATCCTCGCCGCTTTCGGCCTTGAACTGGCGAGCCTGAGAAATGGCCAGCTCGATGGCCAGCACGGAGTGAGGGCCGCCGGCGGTGGCGACGAGGATTCGTCGCGGGCGCTCCCGTTTGCGGAAGCGAACCACCGCCAGGTCGCAGGGTGGGTCCTTGGCCACCAGGTCAATCACGCTGCCGAAAGCCGCGTTAGGATCGGTGGTGTGACCGGGCCAACTCAGGATCATCAGGTCGGCGGCTCGCTCTCGAGCGGTCTCAATGATGGCGGAGGCGGGGTTACGTCCCAGCCGGATCATGGTGTGCACCGGCGCGTCGTATCGCTTCGCCTCCTCGATAACCTCCTCCAGGATTGGTTTCCCCTGCTTCAGGAAGAAACGCCCGTCGCGAATGCCCAGCTGGGTCGGCACGCGTACGACGTGGAGGGCAAACACCTCTCCATCTCGATCCTTCGCCACTGCAGAGCCCAGAATGCCCAGCAACTGTGCCTGGCGAACGTCGGCGACCGGGATGAGGACCGAGTATTGAGTGACAGCGACGATCTCCTCGTGGATGACTCGCACCGGTTCCGGCATGGCCTCCGCCCGCGCTGCATACGTCAAGTAGAAGGCCGTTCCCAGTCCCATCCAGATCAGAGTCGCGTACCAGGCGACCGGGCTGAGGTTGAAGAGGTAAGCGGAGAGGAAGAGCTGGAACGCGAGTCCCACGAGTGGGAAGAGTGGCATAAGTGGCACTCGGAACGGCCGCGGGACGTCGGCTCGACGGCGCCGAAGTGTGATGACGGTGATGTTGACCAGCATGAACAGAAGCATGAACATGATGTCCGCCGAACTGGCCACATCCCGAATGGGCAACAGGACTGCCATCAAGATGGCCAACCCACCGGAGAAGACGATTGCCCAATGAGGGGTGTGGCGAACCGGATGGACTTTGCCAAAGAACCCCGGTAGATCTCGGTTGCGCCCCATGGCGAAGCAGACGCGGGAAGAAGAGTAGACAGTCGCATTTAGGGCGGAGAGGGTAGACATCAGGCCACCGATGAGAAGGATGACGGAGCCAAGGGGCATCAGCCAGTTGGCGGCCTCCACCACCCCCTGTTCCTCGTGCAGGCCGAGAAACTGCCAGGAAGGGCTCCCATCGGGGGGCTGCAGAGCCCCAAGCAGCACGAAGGCGACCAGGAGATAGGTGACGACGACGATGCCAATGGCACCGAACATGGCGCGAGGGATGTTCCGGTCGGGGTCTATCACCTCCTCGCCGGACTGGGCGATGATCTCGTAGCCCTGGAAGGCGATGGCGGTCAACCCCATAGCCACCAGGACCCCGTGGAGGCCGCGCGGTAGAAATGGGGTGAATTCGGAAGTCCAGTTCGGACGAAGGAGAAGAGCGCGCAGCCCGAAGGCCACCAGTACCCCCAGGATGAGCACCTTCGCCAGGGTGACGATGTTGCCAACCTTGCCGGCCTCTGAGGATCCCCGGTAGTTGATATAGGTGAAGAGCAGAGCCGCCAGGACAGCCAGTACAATGCTCATCGTCTTCTCGGAGAGCCCAAAGAACGATACTTGGGCCATCAGGAGTAGGCGGGCGGCGAAGGAGCCGAAGCCGAGGGAGTAGAGGCTGCAGGCCACGGAGTGGGCGAACCAATCCATCCATCCGCTGAGGAAGCCGAAGTACGGGGAGAGCCCTTCGCGTACCCAAGGGTACCCGCCGCCGGCTTCAGGGAAGGCTGCGCCTAATTCGGCGTAGCTGGCGGCGGTGAACAGGGTGACCATGCCGTTAAGCAGGAACGCCAGCAGAAGAGCCGGTCCCGCCTCTTCCGCCGCAAGCCCTGTCAGCACGAAGATGCCTGCTCCGATCATCCCTCCAACGCCGATCATCGTAATGTCAAACAGGCTCAGGTCGCGGGTCAGCGCGACCTTGACTTCCTCGCGCGTGGCCACTCTCTCTTCTCCTCTGTCGTGGAAGGACCGGCTGGATTTTGGCCGGTGCAATTATAGCATAACTCCCCTGCAGTCGATAGCGAAAGACATTTTGAGGTTCTCGAGCAGGAGACCTAGCCCTTGGCGAGGCTGAGAATGGTGTCCTACCCTGGCTGCTTGGTTGGGTGAGCGATTCTCTAGGGCTTTGACCATGGCGGGCGCGATCTGCTCTCCGGGTGTGCATTTCCTATCTTGTCGTTTGCTTCCCCACTGACCTGTGTTATACTCGATTCAGAATTCATCACGGTGAGCGTCGGCGATGACAGAAGGGACGTGTGGAGGGGAGGGCCATCGGGGTTTCTGTTTGTGAGAGTGGCGGGTAGTGAGATGCTCGCGATGAAGTACCACATTTGGACCATTGGCTGTCAGATGAATGTGGCCGACTCCCGGCGGCTGGCCGCGGCGTTGGAGCGGCTGGGGTACGATCAGACGGATCGCGCTGAGGAAGCGGATGTGATCGTCCTCAATACCTGCGTGGTACGTCAGCAGGCCGAAGACAAGATCTACGGTCGCCTGGGTTCCCTCCGTCCCCTCAAGGACCGCCGGCCTCAGACGGTGGTTGGCGTGATGGGCTGCTTGGTCGGCGTCGGAGACGGAGCGACGGTGCGGGAGCGGCTGCCGTGGGTAGATGTGTTTATGCCCCCCTCGGAGCCGGGCCCCCTGCTTGACTACCTGGCGGACCAGGGGCTCGTGGACGAGGGACGGGCGCTTGAGGCGGCAGAGGAAACTCGCCGGTACCGGCTTGCCGAGGGGCTTCTGCTGCCAGCTCACGAGCGAGGGCGACTGGTATCGGCCTACGTACCCGTGGTCTTGGGCTGTTCGTGTGCCTGCGCGTACTGCGTCATCCCCTACCGGCGTGGACCAGAGCGGAGCCGGCCTGCAGATGAGATCGTGGCCGAGGCCCATGCCCTGGCGGACCAGGGGGTCGAAGAGGTCACGCTGCTGGGGCAAATCGTGGATCGCTACGGGTATGATCTGACCCGGAAAGGGGCGGGAAAGGTCGGGTCGTCATTGCCAGATCCTCCTCTGGTGGGGTTG
>JASFWK010000032.1:0-19237 GCA_050049355.1 Anaerolineae bacterium
ACTCGCTCAGCAGGCTGGCGGTCAAGTCACGGAGCCTACGTTGGCGGATGTGCTGAGGGACGATCAACCCTTGCAGCCCAATAACTGGGGTCCGGTTCTCCGCAAGGCCGATCCTCGTACCATCATCCCCGAGCGCCCGCGTCTCGATGTTGTCACCTATACCGTTCAGGCGGGGGACACTGTCCAGGCGATTGCCTCGCGGTTTGGACTGGACCCGACAACCATTATGTGGTCCAACCCGGCTGTGGAGGACGCGCCTGACCTTTTGCATGTCGGCCAGGAGATTGTGATTCTCCCGATCGACGGAGCCCGCCATACCGTTGAGGAGGGTGATACGCTGGAGTCCATCGCCGAGGAGTACAGCGTGGATGTCTCGGCGGTCGTGGACTGCGAGTACAACCATCTGAATCCGGAGAGTCTTGCCATAGAGCCGGAGATGGAGCTGGTCATACCTGGTGGTGAGAAGCCCTATGTCCCCCGGGTGGTCACGAGTTACACTGGCCCGATTCCCGAGGGGGCGCGTGGCACGGGGCTCTTCCAGTGGCCGGTTCTGGGCTACATCAGCCAAGGGTACTGGTATGGTCACCGGGCACTGGATGTGGCTGCGCCTATCGGCACAGCAGTGCGAGCGACCGATGGCGGCTTCGTCAGTTTCGCCGGCTGGACCGATGTAGGGTATGGCTATCTAGTGGTCATCGACCACGCCAACGGTTTTGCCACCTATTACGCTCACCTGAGCAACTTCTATGTCACTGCAGGGCAAGCGGTGGATAGGGGGCAGGTCATCGCCGCCGTAGGTTCCACCGGGCACTCCACTGGGCCGCACTTGCACTTCGAGATCCGCTACGACTACATCCAGCAGAACCCCCGAGCGTATCTGCCCTAGCACTGCTGCCCAGGTCGGCCGACCTGGGCATAGTGCAGCAGTGAGACGGGCGGAACCGTTTGCCTCACCGCCCTCTTCTGAGTTCCTTACCTCCGGCTTCTCCAGATCCTCCAGACCATTTGCAGAAACCTAAGTGTGTCTTTGAGAGGATGGAAGTAGCTGGGCTTGCCGATCCCGTAGATTGTGCGGATGGCGACCCACGCGATCGGTACGTCCATGCGTACCGCCTCCGCGATCATCTCCACCTCCATCTCAAAACCCGTGCTGGTCAGCTGGAGTTGCTCCAAGAAGGGGCGGGTGAGCAGGCGGTAGCCGCTTTGGTTGTCTGTGATGTGCCTGCCCAGGGCCTTGGAGAGAAGCCACGCCCCCAAGGGACTCGACCACCAGCGGGGCCATGGCATCTGGGAGAACTCGCGCTCTCCTATGATCAGATCCCCCGCTCCGGCCTCCAGGGCTGCCAGGAACTTGGGAATCTCCGCCGGGTCATGCTGTCCGTCGGCGTCAAGCGTCAGCACCGCGTCATAGTCGTGCTCCATCGCCCACGCGAACCCGGTCTGCAGCGCTGCTCCCTTCCTCCGATTCTGAGAGTGACGCACGACGGTGGCGCCCGCCGCCTCGGCCACCTCGGCGGTCCCATCGGTGGAACCATCGTCCACCACCAGGACGGGCAGATGACTCCGCGCCTCCGCGACGATAGGGCCGATGCGCGTGGCCTCGTTCCAGGCCGGAATCAAGGCCAATACGCGATTGGTGTTTCTCCGCGGGGAGGATGGTGCCAACTCCTCAGTTGGGCTCGTGGTCTCATTCCTTGCTCGTTCCTCCAGCTCCATTGGCTGCTCGCTCCTCCAACTCCGTCTAGAATACCTGGCGGCGCTGTGGAGATCTAGAGCGCGTCCAGATCCAGCGGAACCGCCAGGGCGATTGGGGTCTTGAGACGTATTCCGATTCGGCTGTTGCCGTTTATCTCAGAGCTGATGATATCACAAACGGAGCCCATGGGCAAAGCGAGGACGGTGGGGTTCTTGACCGCGGGCTTCTGCGCTCTCCCACCCCATACGCGAAGGGCCGGGGATATCGTCGTCGCGCATCCTGCCGACATCCCCGGCCATCTTCAAAGAAGGAGGAGAAGAAGAGATACTACCCACCTCTTCGCTTGTTATTATACATCCTTCTCGCCTCTTTGACTTGACGAGATTCATACGCTTCTCATACGGGAACCCTACGCTTGTCCTCTTGTCATCTATCCGCATTCGCCTTAGAATAGGCCGGCGATGCGGAGGAAGAAGACCGTATGCATTCTGGCTGTCCTGCTGGCTGCAGTCGTCGCGGCCCGCGTGCTGGTCGGGGAGTGGCTGCTGGCTGACCTACCCTCCCCCGACCTTCTCTATGAACGGCGGATGGGCCTTTCCTCTCGCATCCTTGACCGACGCGGTCGCCTTCTCTACGAGATCGCCGATCCGCATGCTGGCTACCATACGCCGGTCGCACTGGATGAGATCCCCTCGTACTGCCAGAAGGCCACCATCGCCGCCGAGGACGCCGATTTCTATGCCAACCCTGGTGTGGATGTGGGCGGCATCATCCGTGCCCTCCTGATCAATCTGCGGGGTGGGGAGGTGCTGGCCGGCGGTTCGACCATCACCCAGCAGCTAGCCCGCAATCTTCTCCTTGATCCACAGGAGCGGACCGAGCGGACGCTGACCCGGAAGCTGCGCGAATCCATCTTGGCCTGGCGCATTGCCCGCACCTACACCAAGGACGAGGTGCTGAGCCTCTACCTGAATGAGGTCTATTACGGCAATCTGGCCTACGGGATCCAGGCAGCCGCCCGCACCTACTTCGGCAAAGAAGCTGCAGAGTTGGACCTGGCTGAGTGTGCGCTGCTAGCCGGCCTCCCTCAATCTCCGTACACCTACGATCCTTTGATGGACCTCGAGGCAGCGCGGCATCGACAGCAGGTGGTGCTCGACCTCCTGGCCAAGGAGGGGTATATCACAGGCGTGCAGGCCCATCTGGCTGGCCAGGAGCGGCTTCACTTTGCTCCGGCTTCTTTCCCCATTGAGGCTCCGCATTTCGTGATGTACGTCCGCGCCTGGCTGGAGCAGGAATTCGGTTTGGAGACTCTCCACACCGAGGGTTTGGTGGTCACCACGACCCTTGACCTGGACCTGCAGCAGACCGCCGAGCGAATGGTCCGCCGACATTTGAATCGATTGGCTCAGGCGGGAGAGGGCAGTTCCTTCCACAACGTCAACAACGCCGCGCTGGTGGCTCTGGATCCCCACAATGGCCAGATCCTCGCGATGGTGGGCAGCCCTGACTACTTCAATCCTGCCATTGATGGCGCGGTCAATGCGGCACTCGCTCTGCGCCAGCCAGGGTCGGCCATCAAGCCGGTGACCTACGGCGCTGCCTTCGACCCCCGTCGGGAGCGTCCTCTCACCCCCGCTTCGGTGGTGTTGGACGTGCGGACCGCTTTCCCCACGCGCGAAGGGCAGCCCTATGTTCCCGTCAACTACGATCGTCGCTTTCACGGGCCGGTTTCGGCCCGTGAGGCATTGGCTTGCTCCTACAACGTCCCGGCGGTGCGGGTGTTGCAGGAGGTGGGAGTGGACCGGATGGTCGCGCTGGCTGGTGACCTGGGCCTCTCCTCCTTCGGCACGGGGGAAGGGTTCGGGCTGGCGCTGACACTGGGGGGTGGAGAGGTGCAGCTTCTGGAATTGACCTCTGCCTATGCCGCCCTTGCGAACGGGGGTCGGCGAGTGGAGCCCTATGGTGTGCTGGAAGTGAGAGACGCAGAGGGCAGAATGCGCTACGGCACACGCTCTGGCCTCGGCACCCAGGTCCTGGATCCCCGTGTGGTGTACTTGATAACTGACATTCTGGCTGACAATGAGGCTCGCGCCCCGGCCTTCGGTCCCAGCAGTGTCCTCTCCCTCTCGCGCCCGGCGGCCGCCAAGACCGGCACGTCGTCCGATTGGCGGGACAACTGGACACTTGGATATACGCCGCAGTTGGTTGCCGGTGTGTGGGCGGGAAACGCCGACGGGCAGCCGATGATTCGGGTCTCCGGGGTGGAAGGGGCGGGTCCCATCTGGCACGACTTCATGGAGGCAGCGCTCCGGGGGCGGCCGGTGGTGGCCTTCGCGGAGCCGCAAGGGCTGGAACGGGTGCGGGTCTGTGCTCTCTCTGGACTCCTACCCACTCCTTACTGCTTGCGGACGCGGACGGAACTTTTCATCGCCGGTACCGCCCCGACGCAAGCGGACGATTGGTATCGCCCAGTGGAGTTGGATGCAGCGACAGGCCTGGTGGCGAACTCAGAGACTCCCCCGGAGCGAGTGATGGAAGATGTATACGTATTCCCGCCGATAGAGGCCTGGGAGTGGGCCCGGGAAAACGACTGGCCCTTGCCTCCTGTCCCGGCGTCTGGGGCTGCGGAGTTGGCTTCCGAGGATGGGGGTCCAGATGCTGCTGACAGCCAGCTGGTGATTGTGTCACCCGATCCTGGAACTGTCTATCGCATCTCTCAGGTGGTGCCTGCCGCGTACCAGTCCATCCGCGTCGCGGCCCGTCCCGCTGAGGGCGTGGTCGCCATAGAGGTGACGCTTTACGTGGACGGGGAGCCGCTAACGAGGCTGACCGCGCCGCCCTATGAGACCTTCTGGCAATTGTCTCCTGGTGACCACATCTTCACGGCGCAGGGACTCGATGATGGAAGATATCCCCTGCAGAGCGCCTCCGTGACGATCCAGGTCCTTCCATAGAGAGAATCTCCCGATCCGCTGCAGCTTGCCACTGGTCGGCTGAGCATTGCGATGAGCTTGTCGGAAGAGGTGAAGAATAGTGAAGCGAACGGTACCCATTGAGCTGCTTCTGGCCCTGGCAGTGGGGCTTATGGCCTGCACGGGCGGGGGAAGTCCTCCCGCGACCGCCACTGCTCCCAGCCAAGTGCGCGTCACCACACGGCCGACCGCCACTCCCTCCCCGTCAGCCAACTTCCGGATCCTTGCCATCTCCGCCCGCGATGGGACAGCGCTGGTGGGGGCTTACTACCCCGCAGAGCCCGCTCCCGCGCCTGGGGTACTCTTGCTGCATATGGCAGGCAGTCAGAAGGAGAGCTGGGCTCCTTTTGCCACGCGGCTGCAGGAGGCGGGATACGCCGCGTTGGCCCTGGATCTGCGGGGGCACGGCGAGAGTGGGGGGGAGAGTGAGTGGGCTGCTATGCCGGACGATGTAGCCGAAGCGTGGGCAGCTCTGATCGCCCAGCCGGAGGTGGATGCTCACCCGGGGGCCATCGTGGGAGCCGGTGTCGGAGCCAATCTGGCGCTGATTGCGGCCGCCGACGAACCGACAGTATTGGCAGCGGCGCTTCTCTCTCCGGAACTGGAGGAGTGGGGGCTGGAAATTGAGGAGGCTATGGTTGCCTATGGAGAGCGGCCGATCCTCATCGTAGCCAGCCAAGACGATCTTCCCGCCGCTGAGTCTGCTCAAAGGCTGGCCGAGATGGCGCGGGGTTCCCCGGCGTTGGCCCTCTATCCTGGCGCCGGCCACGGGACCGACATATTCGGGTCTCAACCTGACCTAGCCAATCTGATCCTGAGCTGGCTGAGGACGCATCTCAGCTCCTAAGACCTGAAATCTCCGCTCAACGGGAGTCTTCAGGCACAGCTACCCTGAGTCTGAGATGTCGTTCTTTCAGAGACGCCAGTGAGATCGATTACGAGCACTGGGCGGTTGATTGCCAGGAGGATATCCGCCCGAAGGTCGTCAATCAAACTCTCATTCAGGCCCGGGGTCACGTGCGAGCCGATCACGAGCAAGTCATATTGCCCCTCCCGAGCTTCGGCGATGATCTCGTCCACCACCAAGCCGTGGCGGACCACCGCGCGGACGGGGATCCCCTCTGCCGTCAGCAAGCTTAGCATCCGGCTGAGATGGCGCCCTTCCCGCGAGTCCCGTTGGATCAACTCGTCTGCCTCTGCCTCTAAGTCATCTAAGAGGGCATCCTCAGCCATTGGCAACTGGGACATCACGTGGAGAATGGTCATCGATGCTCCCAGCGCGTTCGCCAACCGGCCGCTGAACCGAACGGTCTCCTCGCTGGCGGGACCGGCTGCAGAGCAGACCAGGAACCGCTTCGGCGATCGAAAGGGCCCTTTGACGACCAATACGGAGGCAGGCACGTGCCCGGTGACGTGAAGAGCCGTCGATCCCAAGAGAAGCCGCACAATCCCCCGTCGCCCCCGACTACCGATTACGACCAGGTCGTAGAGGGCGGTGCGGGCCTGTTCGACCACGGCCTCGCGCATTCGGCCGATCCGTCTGTGAATGGCTACCTCGACCCCGCTCGTTTCGAGCCGGGCAGCTACTTCTGCAGCCAGTTGCTCTGCCTCCTCCTCCAATTCGCCTCCACCTACGACCAGGATGTCGACGGCGCTCGCTGCTGCCTGTGCGAAGTGGAGTCCGAGGTCCAGCGCCCGAGTTGTATAAGAAGAACCGTTGGTGCAGAGCAACATCCTCATCATGGGATACCCCCTCACAACAGAATGAGCAGCGCAGGGACGATGAAGACAAACCCCAAGAAGATGGCGAAGTTCCTGGGACCGCGAATGATCCAGGTCAGTGCATCCGAGATGACCCGCTCATAGGGCCTGTAGACCAGCAGGATGATGATTAGAGAGATCAAGGTTGCGCAGATCATGTGAGTCATCACCACAGTGATCCCTCGGGGATCTCCGAGTAACACTCCCGCTACCAATGTGTCTACGAAAGTGGAGATATTTGCTCCCAGAATGTATGGGATGATATTCTCGCGGCGCATATACCCGCGAGCGGAGAGAGGGACCAAGATACCTACGGAGATGGAGACGGACATCGTAACCAGGGTGATGGCCAAGCCCATCAGGAACATCACCTCGGGGCGGTAGATCAGTCGTGGGGTCTGCTCAAAGCCTGTTCTCTCCAATCGGATCTCTGGTAAAGCCCGATCGAAGAATCGAAAGCTGAGTGCAACCAATCCTATCCCGACCAGAAACAACGCATAGGAGGGGAGAAGAGCCGCAAGGGGCTTGACCAGTGGGTCCAATCCTCGCCCGAGGGTGACTGTCAACCCGTCCAGGGCGCGGATGGAGATGCGATCCAACCACCCTCTGTCAAGGACTGCCACCCCCATCGGGAGCGTCAGCAACTGGATCGAACTGGTGAGCAGCAGAGAGAGCACACCTGTCGTGACCGCGGTCCGACGCTCGTGTCCCTGCAGAGCGTACACGACTCCGATCAGCAGTACGGTGAATGAGGCGCCCAATCGGGACCCGGCCACCATTGTAAACGCCTGAGCGGGGTACAGAGCCCCGGCGCTCAACAGGGCCAGCGCGGCGGCCGCCACGGGCGAGCCGCTTAGAACAAGGCAGGCCATCAGCCAGCCGAAGCCCATGCTGTTCGCGGTGTTGGTGATCCGCAAATGGCCTGTCAAGAGCGGCTTCAGTCCCCCAGCCCCCTCTTTCATCAGTCCGAGGGAGAAAACGAAGAGCATGAAGCCGAGGAGACCGAATGCGATTTGCTTGCCTCCGGGGCGTCTGCTTTGCCGCATTCTTACCTACCACTCCTTCCGCAGTTCGGTGCTCAGACCTTTCGGATTGCCGGGATGCTTTTGGCAATGAGTCTGTCCTTCCGCAACAACCACCCGTCTGAGCTTGGGCACTTCGCGGGGCCTATAGGGGGGGACTATCTACTTCTCTCCCCGGGCTTCAGCCTCCAGCCGCGTGAAGAAAGCCGCCATGAACGCATGCCGTTCCTCACCGATGGCCTTGCCGGTGGCTGTGGTAAGAGTCTCCTGTAGACGCGAGAGCTTGACAACAAACTCGTGGACGGGAGTGTGTTCCGGACCCTGGTCATCCTCGGTGCAGGCGACTTCTAAGGGAACCCAAAGTCTCTGGTCCCGCGCCCCAGCGTAGGCGAAGGCCCGAGCCACACCGACAGCACCTATGGCATCGAGTTTATCGGCGTCGAAAAGGATCTTCGCCTCGGTAGTATCCGGGTCAGGACCACCGCGGAATCGGTGAGCAGCGATAGCGTGGGCGACCGCCTCAACCTTCTCGTTAGGATGATCGGCCAGAATCTCGCGCGTTCGCTCGGCCGCTACGAGGGCGTGGTCCCGTCCCGAGGTCCGTTCCTCGACTCGCCCCAGGTCGTGCAGGAGCGCAGCTGCGCGGACGACCTCCAGGTCGCCACCTTCAGCCCGGGCGATCCGTTCCGCCAGCCGTACCACCCGCAAGACGTGATCAAAGTCGTGGCTGCTCCCAGCTCCTTGATAGTGGCAGCGGGCTTCCTCAACGTCGATCATAGCCCAATCAGGCCGGCAGGCGACTGAGCCATACCGACAGGAAAGTAAGCACGATCGCCAGGAGTACGGCGGTCATGACCAGGGCCAGCACGCGGCGGCGAACCTCCCACGCTCGGTATCGCCCCGTGACCCAGAGGAAGATCCCGAAGGCCAACGCCACACCACCAAGCACACCGACTGTATAGGTGATGGCCGTGACCATCAGGGCGGGTAGGTTCACGCGGATGACGAGCTGGCCGAAGATAGACAATGAGAATCGGCTGCCCAAGAAGGTATACCCTGCGCCCACCAGCAAGCCCAGCAGACCTACAACGATGCCTTGCCATCGCCCGGGGCCTCGCTCCAGCCACGCGGTGACCATCCCCAGGACAATCAAAGTGAGAGAGAAGACCAGCACGAGAATCGAGAGTAGTTCGATCATTTTTCGCCTACAAATGGCACGCCACCCGATGTTCTGGCTCTACCTCCACCAACTCCGGTTCCTCTTGGGAGCAAATGCCCTTGGCAAACTCGCACCGGGGGTGGAAGCGGCATCCCGACGGTGGGTGTATGGGGCTGGGGATCTCCCCCTTCGGCATTTGGTGCTTCCGGCGGGCCCTGGGATCCGGCACTGGCACTGCCGCCAACAATGCCTGCGTGTAGGGGTGCTGAGGGTCATCGTACACCTGTGTGAGCGTTCCCACCTCCACGATCCTGCCCAGGTACATCACTGCGATGCGATTGCAGATGTACTTAGCCGTTGCCAGGTCATGGGTAATGAAGAGATACGTCAGGTCGAATTCCTGTTTCAGCCGCATCATCAAATCCAGGAGAAGCGCCCGCACCGATACGTCGGCCATGGCGATGGGCTCGTCGGCCACCACCAGGTCTGGAATCAGGATCAGCGCTCGTGCGATGACAGCGCGCTGGCGCTGCCCACCGCTCAGCTGGTGGGGGTACTTCTCGTAGAGCATGGATGCGGGCGTCAGTCCCACTCGCTCCATCATTCTTAGCACCTGCTGGCGCTTCTTTCTTCCTCTTGATATCCCGAATATCTGCAGGCTGTGGCCAATGGCGTGGCCGATCTTCATCCGAGGATTGAGAGAGGCCGTGGGATCCTGGAAAATCGCCTGCATCTTGCGCCGCATCTGCTGCATCTTCTCGGGTTCCAAGGTGGCCAGATCCACTCCCTGGAAGAGTATGCGTCCCTCAGTGGGTTCTACCAACCTCAGGATCAAGCGGCCGGTAGTGGTCTTGCCGCTGCCACTCTCTCCGGCCAGGCCGAAGACCTCACCACGGCGGATTTCGAAGTCGACCCCATCCACGGCACGCACGAACTGGCGTTGGCGACTCAGCAGCCGTTCGACAAAGCTTCGCTGAACGGGAAACCACTTGCGAAGACCCTCTATCTCAACCAGGCTTTCGTTCTTGGACATCATCTAACCTCTCACACAGCGTGCAACCAGCAGGCCGCCCATCGACCCGGGCTGACCTCCATCAAGGGCGGCTCCTCCTCCGAGCAGCGCCCAAAGGCGTGGTGACAACGAGGGTGGAACCGGCATCCCGGTGGCGGCTGGATCAGGTCGGGCGGGGAGCCGCGCATGATCTCAAGCGAGTCGCCTGTCAGGCGAATATTGGGTACGGAAGCCAGCAGTCCCTGAGTGTAGGGGTGGAGCGGCTCCTCGAACAGGGCAGTCACGTCCGCCAGTTCCACCAGCTTGGCCGCGTACATCACCGCCACGCGGTCGGAAAGTTGGGCAATGACCCCGATGTTGTGGGTGATCAGCAGGATCGTCAGGCCGAAGTCGCGTTGTAGCTCCTTCAAGAGATCCAGGAACTGGGCCTCGACGATCACATCTAGCGAGGTCGTCGCCTCGTCGGCGATGATCAGGTCGGCCCGCAGAGCCAGCGCCAGGCCGATCATCACTCGCTGGCGCATCCCGCCGCTCAGTTGATGTGGGTAATCATCCAGCCGCTCCTCCATGATGCCAAGTCGATCGATCAGCTCCGCTGCCTGTCGGCGGGCTTCGTCCTCGCTAACATCGGGCTTGTGCGTGCGGATCGTCTCAACGACATGCTCGCTGACGCGCTGGAGGGGGTTGAGAGAGGTCATCGGGTCCTGGAAGATCATGGAGATCCGCGCTCCACGCAGCTCACGCATCTCTTCATCGCCCAGGGTCAGCAAATCCCTGCCGTCGAACCAAATCTCGCCCGCGGTTATCCGACCCGGGGTTCGCACCAGCCGCAGGAGGGCTGTCCCCAGCGTGGACTTGCCGCAACCCGATTCGCCCACCAATCCCAGAACCTCTCCGGATCGGATGTCGAGGCTCACTCTGTCAACTGCCTGCACTCCGCCCACACGGGTCTCATAGGCAACGGAAAGATCTCGCGTGCGCACCAGTGGTTCTTTCATGCTTGCCTCAATCTTGGGTTCAGTATCTCGCTGAGTCCTTCTCCGAAGAGGCTGAAACCCAGCGCCACGGTCGCGATAGCCAGGCCTGGGAAGGTGACCAGCCACCAACGCCCGCCCACCAGTTCGGAGCGGCCGCGGTAAATATCATATCCCCAGTCGGGCTTGGAGGGATCCGCCGCCAGACCGATGAAGGCCAGTGCGGCCTCTGTGATGATGGCGTCCGCGATGTTCAGGGAGAAGACGACCACCACCGAAGGGATGACGTTGGGGAAGATATAGCGCCAGAGAATCGTACTCCCGGAGGCTCCCAGGCTACGCGCCGCCTCCACATATAGTTCCTCCTTGATAGATAGAACCTGTCCCCGCACCAGGCGGAAGAACACCGGGATGTAGACGACGGCGATGGCGATGGCCACGTTAAGCACCCCCGAGCCGAGCAAGGCTGCCAGAGCAATGGCCAGGATCAGGCCGGGGAAGGAGTAGATGCTGTCCATGATGAGTGAGAGCACTTGGTCTATCCGCCCCCCAATGAAGCCTGAAAGCAGCCCCAGGGGGACCCCCACCACCAGGGATAAGAGAGCGGACAGAAGCGCAACCAGCAGCACAAGCTGCGCCCCATACATGATGCGGCTGAGAATATCGCGCCCCAACTGGTCAGTTCCAAAGGGATGCCCAAGGGAGGGAGGGATGAAGTGGTCAGCCACGCGAGCCTCCGGATCGTAGGGAGCCAGCTTAGGTGTTAGTAGAGAGGCAAGGGTCATCCCAACCACGAAGAGGACGATCAGCCCCCCTATCGCCGTCATGTACCACTCTGCCCCGTACCACTTTCGGCTCTCGAGGATACGGGATACGAATCCAGTACGTTCTGCAGCTACTGCCTCCTGCATCCAGCCCTCCTAGTACCTCACCCGCGGATCTATGCGGGCGTAGATGATGTCCACGACCAGGCTTACCGCTGCCACGAGCAAGGCGAAGAACACCACTGTCCCCTGAATGGCGGGAAAGTCTCGATCGATGATGCGGTTCGCCAGGAAAAGTCCCATCCCAGGCCAGTTGAAGGTGGTCTCGGTGAGAACTGCACCAGCCAATAGAAGGGCGAACTGCATACCGAACATGGTCAGAATGGGGATGAAGGCATTCCTGAGCGCGTGCTGGTACACGACAATCCTCTCCCGAATGCCCCGGGCGCGCGCCGCCATTACATAGTCTTGCTGCAGCACATCCAGCATGTTGGCCCTGGTAAGCCGAGTGAAGATGCCCGAGAGGTATAACCCTAAGGTCAGGGCAGGCAGCACGAGATGATGGAGAACATCCAATAGGCTGGCAAACTGCCCGGTGATCAGGCAGTTGAAGATGTAGAAGTTAGAGAGGAAATCGGTGAGGGACAATACCTTCTGCCCCATCGATCCGCTCAGGATGCGCTCCAGACCATAGACCTCCGCGATGGTATCGGGACGCAGGGCAGATCTCACCCGGTCGGCCACGGGAAACCAACCCAGACCGATACCGAAGATAAGCTGGAAGATCAGTCCCAGCCAGAAGATAGGAACAGCGTAAGCGACGATGCTGTAGACACGCAGGCCATAGTCGGTTGGACTGCCTCGCCGCTGAGCAGCGAAGGCCCCTCCAAGAACCCCTACCAGCCCGGCCACCAATATCCCGCAGATGCTCAGCTCCACTGTGGCGGGAAACTTTAGAATCAGGTCAGCGGCGATGGGGCGGCCCCGAATTGTGATGGATGTGCCCAGGTCGAAGCGGGTGATCAACCCCCAGAGGTAGCTGAAGAACTGGCTGTCCACGGGGTTGACGGCGATATCGAACTGGTCAGCCGGCGCCCAACCCTCCACGCCACCCCGGTGAAGCTCCACCCTTATCCAGTTCCCGGCTACCCCCTCCGGCGGTGACTCCCCTTCGACAAGTGTGAAGTTGAACTCCACCTGACGCAGCCAGCCCAACTTCTGCTCCTCAACCCAGATCGCCTCGCCCTCGTCGGCGGAGACACGGATCCAGTCCTCAGTCCCCTCGGTGTGGCGATCGGTAATAGGCAGCCGATTGCCCTCCAGAGCCAGCATCACTGGCTGGCTCGTAGCGTCATGCTCAGCGTAGAGAACGACCGCTGGTTCAGTAGCCGTGGCCCTACTGCCTCGCAGATTGAGCACCAAGGGCCGATCCAGCCCTTGGGCGTGGCGGATCTGATCCAAGTACTCCTGAGGCACACCGGGTCGCATTGTCGCCTTGACCGGGTCCCCAGGCATGACACGTAGAAGGATGAAGACCAGAATAAGAAGGATGAGGACCATTGGGATGGTCATCAGAAACCGGGTAATGATGTACGCCCGGAGTGAGCGCATAACTCCTCCCAACGACAGCCTTGCGAAGGCTAGTAGCCTTCGCAAGGCTACCTGATTCTTCTATACGGAAGGGCTTTGACAGAAGCAGCCCTGCCAAAGCCCCTCCGCCGTCATTGATGATCGGTCGTCCGCGTCTAGTCCTTGGTCAGTGTGAAGTAGTGCAGGAACATCGTGGGATCGAGCTCAACTCCACCGATGTTCGGCTGCGTCACAAGCAGCAGTGCTCCCTGCGTGAAGGGGATAGTGGGAACTTCCTCAGCCCACAGGGTCTGGATCTGGCTGTAGATGTCCTCACTCGGGTCTGCGGTGAGACGACCCTGCTCCAGAAGGGCATCCATGTCCTCATTGCAGTAGAAGATGCCCAGATCCTCTGAAGCATCGCAGGCCGCCCAGCTGGAGCTGTAGTTGTCGGGGTGCAAGTAGTCAGGATACCAACCCAGCAAGAAGACGGGCATAGTGCCAGGCCCCATGTAGTCGGTGTAGGTAGCCCACTCGGCGGACTGAAGGTTGACCTGGATGACTCCGGTCTCCTCAAGAGCCTGCTTGATGACTGTGGCCACGTCGCCCTCGGTGGGGCCGTAGTGGTCGGTGGTCCACCACAGGTCCATCTGCAGCGGGTTGTCCTCATCGAAGCCGGCCTGGGCCAGCAGTGCCCTGGCTTGCTCCAGATCTCGCTCGGGGAAGGCGTCCATGTGCGTCTCCATCCCCATCGGTACCATGCTGTAGAGGCTCTGGTGCGTATCCTGGAACACTGTCCCTGAGATAGCCTCGCGGTCGATCGCATACGCGATGGCTTGGCGGACCAGCGGATCGTCGAAGGGTTCAGTGGTGACGTTGAAGCAGACGTAGCGGATGTAGGCACCTGGACCTTCGTAGTAGTTGAAGTCCGGGTTATCTTCGAAGTCGGCGTAGTCGGATGGGGTTAGCGTCTTCCAAGCGATGTCGATGTCTCCGTTGTCGAGCGCCAGGCGCATGGCCGTGGAGTCCTCGTAGTATTTGACGACGACGTCTGAATGTGCAGGCGCGTCGCCGTAGTAGTCTGGATCAGCCTGCAACACGATCTCCTCGTCGCGTGCCCAGCTCTCAATCGTGTAGGGGCCGATGCCGCCGCAGGTGCTGTCGGAATCGAAATCGTCCTCGGGGTAGCACTCAGGGCTAACCGGTGAGTAGGGCTGGGTAGCCACTAGCTGCGGGAAGAAACCAACAGCGCTCGCCAGGGTGAACTTGACCGTGTACTCGTCGACTGCCTCCACGCTCTCCACGAAGGAGGTGACCAGCCAGCTGGGGTCACCTTCCAGACGCATTACCCGGTTGATGGACCATACGACTGCATCCGCAGTGAAGGGGGTGCCGTCGGGGAACTCGAGGCCCTCGCGGAGGTAGAAGGTGTACTCCAGCTTATCTCCACTGACATCGTAGCCCGTGGCCAAGGCTGGCTGCAGCTCGGTGGTGCCGGGGATGTAGGTGTAGAGGGTATCCATCGTGTTGTGATGGATCTCCCAGGTGTGGAAGTCGTAGGACTGGGCGGGGTCAAGGTCTGTCACGGAGTCAGTTGTGCCGATGATGAGCGGCTCTACTTCCGCTGGTCTGCACCCCGCAACGGCGCCGGCGAGAATCAGAGCCACCACCACAATGCTTAAGGTGTGAAGCGATTTCATCTTCTCTCCTCCTCTAGGAACGCCTAAGTGTTAATGTAACCTCGTTGCACTCCTTACCGCACTGGAGAATGAACTTCTTGGCATCACCTCCTTGCCTAAGGTTGGGCGTAGCACAGCCATTTCGCTCCGTTTGGGGCAAGCACACAGCGTGGTTGAGATTGTTGCCAGGTGCTCGTCTGACGTGTCCCTGACAAGTCGTGCTTGGGTGAAGATTACTTCTTACCTTCCGCTGATAACGCAAGGATAGCACAATTCGATTTGGCTGTCAAACTCCTTGCACTTGGTCCCGCAGCCTCTGGCCCCAGCCTCCGCCTGACAGCTACCGCCCGGCTTGTGCTAAGCGCCGTAGATCGTGTCATTCTGGGCAATCGACAGGGAGCGAGGAATTGCGATTCTCTCCAGCGGAGGAGCGCCGTCGCTTCGGTCAGGGCGACAATGATGACCAATAGGCTGGTCATCTGTGATGTGTGATGAGAATTCCTAAGTTCATCCAGAAGTGTCAGGTGGGTAGACTACGAACCTGCTTGGCACGGTTCGCTGGATCGGGGGACGTGACCATGCAGTACTATCTTCCTATTGACTAGGGCCCTGTCTGCCTGTACAGTATATAGGATGTTGGAACAGGCCCCGCCCCCTGTTCCACATTGGAGGTTGTTCTAGTTACCCTCCTTTCGCAGGTCACGGCCCTCTCGGGAGAGGGGGCCGTGGCTTTGCGGCACAGCGTGCGGGGAGAAGTTGATCCAGCCTCCCCAGCTCTCCCCTTACTCCAGCACCAGTATCCGCTCGCAGTTGTCACAGTAGAGCAACCCCCTTTGGCGTCCCTGCTGAAGCTGGCCGGATGGGACCTCCATGCCGCAGCCGGTACATGCCCCAGCGCGCATAGGTGCTACTGCCAGCCCCTTCTTGGTGCGACGTAGGGCCCGATAGGCATCCAGGTCGTCCTCGGGGATGGAGGAGAGAAGTCTTGCGCGGGCGTCGGTGATGTCTTTCAGACGGGCCTCAAGTTCTGCCCCTTCGTTCAGCAGCTCATGTTGCTTGGCTGTCCACTCTCTGTTAATTGCCGCCAGCTGCTCGCGGGCCTGTTCGGCCTCCGTTTCGGCCTCCTCCCGGCTGATCATGGCTCTCAGGAGTTTCCCCTCGACCCGTTCCAGGCGCTGTTTGAGGGAAGCACCCTCTGCCTGTAGATCGCTCAACTCCTTAGGATTCCGGATGTTGCCGCTGTAGAGCCGTTTCTCTGAATCCTCAATCTTCCGCCTGAGGCCGCTTGCCTGGAGCTCCAAGTCCTGCTGCCGCGTGGTCAAGCGCCGAACCTCATCTTTCGTATCCTGAACCTGCTGGCGGGCTTGGCGCAGGGCAGAATCGTCTCCCAGAACCACTTCGATCTGAGCCAGCCGATCTTGGGCCTGCTCCTCCTCACTGTCCAACCGCTGTAGCCGGTAGAGACGGAGTGCGCGATCCATTGCGAGCCTCCTTACCAGTTCTTGTCAAAGCAAAAGGGCCCAATGCCTTGGGAGGCATCGGGCCCCTCTGGTCCCGCGTGCAGGCGGCGGAGGACAGTCGCGTCACTCCGCTCCCGCAACGCGTGGTCGTGCATCACTGGATTCCCCATGATCTGTGCCCTTGACAGGCTCACTCCACGGTGGCGCCCTCCGGCTTCTCCGGCGAGGTCGGTCTGCGGTGCTGGACGATCACCACTGCCACTCCCACAGCAATGAGAATCAGCCCCACCCACTGGGCTGCGGCCAGTGGACCGGCTATCCAGGCGTCCGGGCGAAAGAACTCCTCAATCCAGAAACGACCCACGCCATAGCCAATGGCGTAGCCGGCGAAGATATCCCCCGGCCGCAGATCTTCCTCGAGCTTGCGGCTCAGCACTGCCAGCACGATGAAGAGGGCCAGGCACCAGAGAGATTCATACAGGAAGGTGGGATGGAAGAGCGTGTCGCCCAGGCCTTCTATGCGGACCCCGAACCAACTGGAGCCGGTTGGAGGACCGTAGAGTTCCTGATTGATGAAATTACCCCAGCGCCCGATGGCCTGCCCCAGAGCCAGCCCCGGACCGCCAAGGTCGAGTAGCGAGAGGATAGACAGCCCGTAGTGGCGGGCGTAGATTACTATTGCCAGCACGCCACCGGCGATGGCACCGTAAATGCCCAGGCCTCCGTTCCAGATCTTGATGATATCGCCGGGGTGCTGGCGGTACCAGGGCCAACCGCAGGCGTATCCGCTCTGGGGCGTGCACCCAGCTGGGGTGGAGAAGACGTGATAAAGGCGGGCGCCGATGATGCCCAGGACAATGCAGACGGTGACTCCATTCCAGATGTGGTCAGGGGAGATCCCCCTATGGGAAGCCCGGCGAGCAGCGTAGGCTGTTCCCAGAAGCACCCCGGTGAGAATAAGGACACCATACCAGTGAACCTCAAGGGGACCTATGCGCACAAGGACAGGGCCAACAGGTGGGGTCATTCTTGCTCTCCTATGAGTGAAGCCTATGGTAGCGCACGCTTGTCAACGAGATCACCAGACCAAAGGACTACATTCCTACGCACCGCACGCAGCCCGAGCCGCCGGGTTGTCAGTATGGGCAGAGAGGAAGTCGGGTTCCTTCAGAGCTGTCGGGCGATTGTAGTGAAACTGCCTGCATCGAGCGAAGGATGGCTTGCGGCAGATTATACCACACGACAGCTGGTTGACCAAGACAAAGTGGCGCTGATAGATGCTTACTTATGTTCGAAGATTCGCACCAAGGTTCGCGCGACCCAGAAGACGATCCAGCCTGTCAAGAGCACTCCTGCCAAGGCCACCTTTTGCTCGTCAAGCAAAGGCTTGACGTCGATCCCCTCCCGGGTGATCTCGATTACTCCCAGAGGTCGAGCGCGCACACCGCCGCCGCTCCCGGCTCCACCCGCGCTACCCCTGGGTTCCTCACCTTCATCAGCGGAGCCGAAGCCCAACCCGAATCCATAGCCAATCTCGGCCACCGGGATGACGGTTCGCTCCTCCGCGACGATGGGTTCGCCGAAGGCAGCGTTGACTTGTGCCTTCTCCCGCAGATCACCCACGATATCGAACAACCTCTGAATCTTGTCTTCCATCGCTTCCCTCCTTACGTGAGAAAGTGACAGAACGCGCTGCGCTCCCCTGCTACCGACGGCCCAGCCGGGCGGCTAGAGTGAGAAGAACCGGCACGATGACCGCTGCTGCAAGTATGCCCCAAAGGGATCGCCTTGTCGTGTCAGGTATGGGGATGAATTGCTCTTCCTCTCCCTCCTGGACCACCACTCCCATGGGATGCAGATCGACAAATCCCCCGCCTTGGGCAGCCAGGTGGCTGCCAATGGTAGCCCGCCGCCACAGAGCGGTGGTCTGCCGTACGACCGGTATCAGTTTGCGACCCTCTGTCTCTAATGGTTGACCCCGCACTACCTCTGTTCGGATCTTCATAATGTCTTACCCCTTCGCGAGATCCTCCCCACCCGCTTGCGGCTTCTTCCTCAACGGTCTCATTCCACTCTGTATTCTGCTCCCGGCTCGCGCGTCGTCACATATTTCATGCCGCCCACCTGGTGGATCATGCCCTTGAGTTCCATCATCGCCAGCGTGCTGGTGACCTCCGCGATCGGCAATCCTACCGCCCGGCGCAGTTCGTTGACATGGGTGGGCTCAGCCCCAAGGTGAGCCAAGAGCGCGGCCTCCGTCTCGGTGGCGGGTAGAATCTCCCGCGCCTGAGCCTGCTCTGCAACCATTGTGAGGTTCAATTCCTCCAGGATGTCGGCTGGCTCCAGCACCATCTTGGCCCCGTCCTGGATGAGTCTGTTGGTGCCGGCGGATCCCGCAGCCAGGATGGAGCCAGGTACGGCGAAGACCTCTCGCCCCTGCTCTGCAGCGTAGTCGGCGGTGATCAACGCGCCGCTGCGTCGCCCCGCCTCCGTGACCAGGGTTCCTAAGCTGAGCCCGCTGATGATCCGGTTACGTGGAGGGAAGTTCCCGCCCTCCGGTGGTGTCCCTAGAGGGTAATCGCTGATCAGCGCGCCCTGTTCCAGGATCCGCTGGGCAAGTTCCCGGTGTTCAGGTGGATAGATCCGATCCAAGCCGCACCCGAAGATGGCGACGGTTCGCCCGCCGGCCTCTAATGCCGCCCGGTGGGCCACTCCGTCTATGCCTCGGGCGAGTCCACTGACGATGGTGATGCCGCTGCGCGAGAGAGCAGTGGTCAGTCTGCGCGTCACCTCGCGTCCGTAGACGCTAGCTCCTCGAGTGCCCACTACCGCTACTGCCCACGCATCCTCGGGCTCCAACTGCCCACGGATGTAGAGGACTGGGGGAGGATGTTGGATCTCCAGCAGCAGGCCCGGGTAGGCGGGCTCTTCCCACGTAAGGACCTGCACCCCCGCTGCCGCTACCCGCTGCACCTCCCGGCCCAGATCCACCGCCGCGCGGGTCCTAAGTAAGTTGTCAACCGAACGCCGATCCAACCTGGCCCGCCGCAGGGCATCCGCAGGGGCGTGCCACGCCCGCTCGATGTCCCCAAAGGTGTCCAACAGGGCCCGCAGACGTGCCGGGCCGATGCCTTGTACCAGGTTGAAACCGATGTAGTAGCGCAAT
>JASFWK010000111.1:0-7195 GCA_050049355.1 Anaerolineae bacterium
GGCAAAGGCAGGCCGCGATCAAGCTGCCGGCCTGCCCGGGTCGCTCGTCCAATCTGCAACCGTCCACTCGCCAGATAGAACGGGCTCAACAGCGTGCCACACTCGACCAGAAGACTCGGCACTGGTTCTATCTGGCCCGTTCGATTCCTGGGCGCTGTGGGGATGTTATGGTCCCTCTGCCCACTCTGCTATGAACTCGACGTTCTCCATCTGCTGGCCCAACCAGTCATAGAAGACGCGATTCCTCTCAAACGTTAGCATAGTGTCGTCCAGTTCCCGTTCCTCGTGGGCAAGAACCTGGATGATGTAGTAGCGACCACTGATCCCCAGGAGCGGCTCTGTGTAATCTCCAACAGACGTCTCGAAGACCGTTGGGGCGACCTCTGACCCGATCTGCTCGGCGATGAAGGCTTGGGTTCGCCAATCTAGCTCGTGGACATAGGCCGTGCTGGTTTCACCGGCCTCCAACTCCTCAGCGATCGCGTCCCATTCCTCGCCCTGATTCAGTCGCTCCACTATCTCAGCTGCCTCTTCTTCGTCGGAGAAGGCGAGATAGCGAATCTGCACTTGATCGGCGATGGTGGGCACCTCGCTCTCAAGTGCGGCCTGCAGCTTCCCGTAGAGGAGGGAAACCTCGATGGTCTTCCGGAACCCGTCGATCCCCACGCCACTGGGTTTGAGCACCTGATTCACGTAGGTCTGGTATCGGCTCTGGAACTGATCCTCGCTCAACTCCGTCGTGGCGGTTGTCACCCCGGTCTGGGTCACTGGCTCGGCAATGGGCGGTGCGGAGCTCGTCTCGGTCTCCTCCTCGAAGCTGAAATACTGCCTGATGGCCTCGTCTATCTCCGCCGGCGCGACGAAGAGACCCCGGCGGTCGGCTTCCTGGCGGATCAACTCCTCCACTACCATTTGCTGGAGGACCTGCGCGCGAACAGAAGGAGCCTGCTCCGATGGCAGTTGCGCCTCCAGGAGCCGCTGCTGGACCCGGCTCTCCAGCTCAGCAGTTCGGATGGGCACTTCGTTGACAATTGCCACTGGCTGACGGCTCTTCAGCACCACCTCAGAGATGTAACCATAGACCAGCACGGCGGCGATCACTGCGCCGACGCCAATGGTGCCGGCGATGATCCAGCGGTTTATCCGTGCCTCTCGCTTCGCGCGGGAGATTTGCTTGCGGGTGGCGGGTCTCTTCTTCCTCTTTCTGGCCATCTACTCCTCCGCACCAATCTGCCTTGTGCCAGCTGCGATGCAAGCGCGAACGTGACGCAAAATGGGAACGGGCATAAGGCAAGGCCCTATGCCCGAATCTACCTCGGGTGAAAGCGCTGGGTCCGCGACCATCACCTGTGAAGATGATCGGCTGTATAGGGAAGCAGAGCCAGATAGCGGGCGCGTTTGATAGCCTTCGTCAGCTGACGCTGGTGGCGCGCGCAGGCTCCCGTCTGCCGCCGATGCTTGATCTTTCCACGGTCGGTCACGAACCGGCGCAGCATATCCACATTCTTGTAGTCGATCCGGCTGATCCCCTCGGTGCAGAAAAAGCACTTGCGGCTCCTCCGTCGCCATCGTCCTCCACGGCGCCCCGACGAGCGACGTCGGCTCCGGTGCCCCCTTGAGCTCCTGCTCTTGTTGTTCCTCTTGTTCCGATTCTCCTTAGCCAAACTCTACCTCCCTAACCTCCCTCGTTCTCAGCGCTCTCATCCTAAGGGCACACTACTCGGCGGCGTCTCCGCCGTCTATGATGGCGAGGAAATCTCTCGAGCGCCATGATACGTGTGATCTTCTTCTTCCTCGTCGGCGGACTCCCGCCCCGCGGAGGATGTGTTGCCAAGCATAATCATCTCCTGCGCCACGACCTCCGTGCGGAAGCGTTTCCTCCCCTCCCGGTCTTCCCAACCACGGGTCTGCAGCCGGCCCTCGACATAGACCTGCTGACCCTTGCGCAGATGCTCTTTGCATATCTCCGCTAAGTTGCCCCAGGCCACCACGTTGAACCACTCGGTCTCTTCTTGGCGGTCTCCATTCGAGTTGGTCCAACCTCGGGTGGCTGCCATGCTGAATGAGGTCACCGGCCGACCACTGGGCGTATACCTCAGCTCAGGGTCTCGTCCTAGATGGCCTATGATCATTACCTTATTCAGTCCTCTGCTCACGCTCTTACCCCTCGTCTGCACGCACAATTAGATGACGAATTATCGATTCCCTAAGCTTAAGGCCTCGCTCCAGCTCAGCAATACCTTCTGGTTCCATGCCGATCTTCATATGTATGTACTGGCCTTCCCGAACCTTCTGGATGGGATAGGCCAAGCGCCGTCGTCCCACGGGTTCGACCTGCTGGACGACGCCGCTAGATTCGACGATGTCCTTGACTTCATCGACAAGGGTCTCTAATTCCTCTTGGTCAACCTCGGGGTGTACGATGCAAATCAGCTCATAGTCGCGCATCGGTGGACGGTATACCTCCTTTCCATGGGATCGCTCCCGGTCCAGCCGGGAGCGGAAAGCCCGTCTCGGGGCGCGCAGCGGGCCGTATCATAACACAAAGAGTAGCTTTTGACAAACAGGCGGGGTCTCTTGGGGTATCGGGGCGCCGCCTCCGCGGCATGGCAGACTCCATGCCAATTCGCCCTGGCGGAGGGGCTACGAACTGAAGCGAAAGAGGCAGACGTCACCATCCTGCACCTGGTAGTCGCGGCCCTCCGTACGCATCAAGCCTTGCTTGCGGGCGGCGGCCCAGCTGCCTGCCTCCACCAGCTCCTCCCAGCCGATCACCTCGGCGCGGATGAACCCCCGCTGCATGTCGCTGTGGACCCTCCCAGCGGCTTGCGGAGCGGTACTCCCTCGCTGGATGGACCAAGCGCGCACCTCTCGTCCGCCAACGAGGGTGAAGATGCTGATTAGGTTGAGTGTGCGGTAGCTAGCCCGCACCAGCGCCTCCAGCCCAGAGCGAGTTAAGCCGACCGCCTTCCGATACTCGTAGGCCTCGTCCAATGGCCACTCGGCCAGCTCACTCTCCAGTTGCGCGCAGAGGACGACGCACGGCACCTCTTCCTTCGCCGCCACCTCCATCACCGCAGCAGCACATTCTCCCCCCGCCGGCAAATCCTCTTCTCCCACGTTGGTCACGTAGAGGCGGGGTTTGGCTGTCAGAAGATGAAGTTCCTGAGCCAGAGCGGCTTGTGCCTCAGTCTCCTTCGCCCAGGCGGCGGCCCGCTCTCCTCGCTGCAATCGCTCCTCGAGAGTCTCCAGCAGCGCCAACTCCTCCGCTCCCCCCTTCGGCTCAGCCCTGACCGCCCTCCGTGTCTTCTCAATCCGCCGCTGGACAGTCTCCAGGTCAGCCAGGATCAGTTCCAGATCCAGCACTTCCAGATCCCGTACCGGATCGAGGGTGCCGTCCACGTGTGCCACGTCCGCGTCGACGAAGCAGCGGGCCACCACCGCCGTCGCGTCTACCTCTCGGATGTGAGCGAGGAATCGGTTGCCCAGCCCCTCTCCTCGGTGGGAACCCCGGACCAGTCCCGCGATGTCCACAAACTCGACGCTGGCCGGAGTAATCAGCTCGGGCTCCACCAACCGAGCCACCGCCTCGAGCCGCCGGTCGGGCACCGCTGCCACTCCTCGATTTGGGTCAATTGTGGTAAAAGGATAAGCCGCCACGGCGGCCCCAGCCTGCGTCAGTGCATTGAAGAGGGTGGACTTCCCAACGTTGGGAAGTCCCACGATCCCTATCTGGAAGCTCATTCTACTCCTTGCGGAAGTCTGTTCAGAGGCCCGTCACGAGTATTCGGTATGGAGAGGGGAATGAAGGTGCCTCAAACCTGTCACTAGCCGTACTCGTCGCGCACAGGCTTGGGGATAGGGAGGGCGATGGTGAAAGTGCTCCCTTGGTTCAGCGCCGATTCTACCCAGACTCGCCCGCCGTGCCGCTCGACGATTGATCTGACGATAGCCAGGCCCAGGCCGGTCCCCTCAGCCCCACCCGGCTCCGCCCGGCGGACGCGGAAGAACTTCTCGAAGAGCCGTACCTGGTCCTCTGGAGCGATGCCAATGCCAGTGTCCCTCACGTGGATCAGGGCCTCTTCGTCCGTGGTTCGCAGCCCTACGGTCACCGTCCCCCCGGCCGGTGTGTACTTGATGGCGTTGTCCACCAAGTTGGCGACCGCCTGCCTCAGCAGTGTGGCATCCCCCGGGATGACGGGGGCGGGCTCTGAGGCTTCCGTGCGGAGCACCAGTCCCTTGGCGCTCGCTCGCGCGCGCATACCGTCCACCGCGTCGATGACCAGCGCTCCCAGATGGCAGGGGGTCTTCTCCAGTCCCACACCAGCATCGATGCGTCCCAGGTTCAGCAGATCCTCGACCAGATTCCCCATCTGCTCGATTCCGGTCAAGATCTTGCCCAGGTACTCCTGCTGTTTCTCCGTCAATTCGCCTACCATCGGCAGCATCGAGGCATACCCGCGCATGAAAGTAAGGGGGGCCCTGAGGTCGTGAGATACTGTGGCGACGAACTCGGACTTCATCTCGTCGAGTTTCTTGAAATGGGTGATGTCCCGCAGCACGACAACGCGGCCCCCGTTCTCGCCCTCGGCGCTGCGTATGGTCGAGGCGCTGGCGTAGAAGGTTCTGCCGCTTGGCAGCGGGACCTCCTCGACCAGCGCGCTATCCCGCTCGAGTGGCTCGCTCAAGATGGAAGCCAAGTGGGGCTCCAGGGGAACCTCTGTTATGCTCTTGTTCATCACCCTGCTGGCCTTCAGGCCCAGCGCCTGCTCCGCGGCTGGGTTTATCAGCAAGAGTTGGTCATCTCGGTCGGTTACCAGGACGGCATCCGTGGTGCTGGAGAGTATAGCGGCGAGCCGGCGACGTCCTCCCTCTGCCATCTGGAATAGACGGGCGTTCTCCACCAATACCGCTGCCTGGTTGGCCAGCGTGGAAAGCAGGTCGACCTCGGAGGGAGTGAAGCGGCGAGGCTCTTGATAGCCCACCCACATCACCGCCACCGTTCGCCCCTTACCTCGCACCGGGAGGGCGATGGCGGACTGGATCTCCCCTGGCAGTTCCTTGAACTCAGCAAGGCTGCGAGCGCGGGAGAGGTTCTCGATAAGCATAGGATGGTCGACGTCGCGGGCCCTGACTGCCAGGGCCCGGTCCAGAGCCCCGATCCCCTCGGCGCTCTCTCCGCGCGCCATGACGACTTGTGGCTCCCCTTCAGCGGACAGCAGCACAACGCGAGAAGCCAGTGCATCGGTGGTCTCTAGAGCCCCCTCCAGGATGGGGGGCATACCTCTCGTTAAGTCGAGTGTGGCAGATACCTCGTGGCCTACTCTCAGCAGCAGCGAGAGATCGTCCAGCCGGTCCTTCAGCCCTGCCCGCATCTTCTCGAGGGCGTCCCCCAGGCGGGCGACCTCGTCATCGCCTGCTAGGCGAATGGGTTTATCCAGATTCCCAGCGGCGATCCGGCTGGCGGCACGAGCCAGCTGGTTGAGTGGGCGGGTCAGCTGGTTGGTGATCAGGAGGATTACCAGGGCGATCGCCACCGTGAGCACGGTCAGCAGAACCAGGAGCGGACCTGCGATGTTGATCGCCAGGCCCAGTACCACCTGATGTGGCAGGAGGATGACAATCGACCAGGGAGATCCCGCCACTTCGACGTAACAGACAAGCTGGCGGGCGTTGGTGGTGCTGTTGCGGCTCTGGCGCACCCAGCCTTGTCCTTCCATTAACTTGGTCAGCGGTGGGCTGCTCCGATCAACGGCCCAGTACTCCATCAGCCGCGTTGGGTCTGGGTGAGCGACGATGCGTTCCTCCTCGTCGACCACAAACCCTTCGCCATTGCCCATTGTCCGCTGCAGCCCTCCTAGCACGTTGTCGAGCAAGGGGTTGAGTCCGAGGTTGACTCGCCCAACCACCACGCCCTGAGGCTCGCTGTTATGCGCATCCCCCAGCGGGCTCAGGAACGACAGGTATACCTCGCCATCGAGGCCGCGGTAGGCCGAGGTGATCATCAGAGATCCTGTCTCCTGGGTGACCCCTCTTAGTTCCTCCTCCTCGCTGGTGAGGTCTGTCTCCCGGTGTGAGCCCTCTGGATAGGTGCAGAGAAACTCGCCTGAGGAATCGTAGGCGGTGAGCCTGCTGAAGTAGGGAAGCATCTTCACGTCGCTCTCAAGGTGGTCCCGACACAGCGCGTTCTCGTCACTCAGCAGCTGAGTGTCGCTGGCGAAGTGTTTGATTAGGCTCTGTCCTATCAGTAGGAAGGAAGACAGACCCTCGGCACCGTTGGACGCGTCGCGGGCCAGCGCGTCTACTGCCTGTTGGCTGGCCATCGTGATGGCGCTCTGCGAGACGGCGTAGATGAGGACGACCATCATAAGAATGAAGAGCGGAATGACGGCGAAGAGGAAACGACGGCTGAGTGTGCGGGCGTAAGGGGGCGAGCGACGAGCGACCGCCACTGGCTGCAGCCGGCGGCTGACCAGGAAGACCACCTGCAGAAGCAGGCCGTGGGTCAGTGCCTCCAAGAGCCCCAGCCCGAGGTTGAACCGCTGGAGCGTCCAGGCGTAGTCCAGGGCAGCAAGTTCACCTCCAGGACGGTAGACGGAGGCGAAGGTTGAGAGAGTTGCGATGGGCCAAGTGAGGAAGCAGGCGGCGAGCAGGGCCACGATGGGCTGCCGCGCCAGCCTCGCCAGACGACCACGATAGTCCTGCCGCAGCAGGTAGGCGGCCAGCGCGGCCTGATACGCCAGGCTAAAAGGGCCCAGAAGGTTGTGGCTGGTCGTCCCAGCCCGGAAGATGCCCGCCAGCAGTCCAATCAGCGCCGCTGGACCCACTCCCGCCCACACCGCACCAACGGCAACAGGCAGGAGCCCGAGCAGGGGCAGGAAGGGAGGAACAGGCTCCGCCGCCAGGTAGGGAGGCGGGAGCAAGCTGGCGGCTTGAAGGCGAACGATCAGGGCATTGTTGAGTAGGGGCGTCAGCGGGAGGAGGAGAAAGAGGACCAACCGCCGCCCCCGCAAGAGGGTGAAATCCCGCCGCCAGCGGAGAAGGATCAAGAGCAATCCGGCGGCGTAGGCGGTCAACAAGAGATAGACCTCCCACCGTCCAGGCTGCTCGAAGAGGGGGACGAACCATCTTCCCCAGACCTCAAATTCCATACGGAATCTCCACCCTCACTCCCTAACTCGCCCTCGTTGCTCGA